>JANLYU010000109.1:0-2119 GCA_031365785.1 Flavisolibacter sp.
GATGATCATCACCGCCACGCTGATAACTGTGGCAGCAATGCTAAGCCGGATAATGAACCTGGAGAATGATTTTTGCTGGTTGAAGGCGATTCTACCGGCTATAAAAGAAGAAATGTTCACAATAAAAAGTTATTTACATCCGGCTTCAAACCAAATAATGTTTTAATGCGTCTGGAAGAGAGTACGGTGGTGAAAGAGAGACAAGAAGTTCACTATTAACTAGGCACTCCTACCCATCTCTTTTCATGGAACTAATTCTTTCAAAAATAGTCCCTCTGGTGAAAAACCTTATTTTTAAATTTATGATACGCAAGGTGATTCTTTTTTTGTTGGTATTTCGAGTTGGTATTGGTCATACTCAGGATCTGGTGTTGGATGACCATATTCATTCTATTCAATTATACCAACGTGGTAACCAGCTTTCTTTTCCAATGGTAACCCTTGGCAGCACAGATGGTCTTGAACTGCATTTTGATGACCTTGGAAATAGAGTGAAAAATTATTACTACACCTTCCAGCTTTGCAATGCGGACTGGTCACCAGTCATCCTTCATCCATTTGAATATATCAAAGGATTTCAAAATGTCAGAATCACCAATTACCGCAATTCATCCCTTTCCTCTATCCGGTATATTCATTATCAGGCACAGGTGCCTGATAGAAATTGTTATCCCAGTAAATCGGGCAACTACCTGTTAAAGATTTTTTTGGATAATGATACTTCCCAATTGGTTTTTACCCGTCGCATGGTGGTTGCCGACAGCAAGACTGCAGTGGTGGCTCAGGTGCAACAGCCCTTTAATTCCAGTGTTTTCAATACAAGCCAGAAACTAAATATAGTAGTTCAAACGGATAACAGAATCCAGGTGATGAGTCCTAATGATATTAAAGTGGTGATTCTGCAGAATCATAACTGGCGCACTTCTTCTGTGATTGACAGGCCTACTATTTTCAGAGGCAATTATTATGAATACAGCGACGAATCGATGACGGCACTTCCGGCCGGAAAAGAATTTCGCTGGATCGATTTGCGGAGCCTTCGGTTGCTGAGTGACCGTATGTTAAATATGGATACACGCCGTGATACCACACAGGTTTTTATCAAGCCTGACCCGAACAGGAACGGGCAGGTATATGTTTATTACAGGGACCTCAACGGAAATTATACGATTGAGACCATGGAAAATATCAATCCATTCTGGCAAGGGGATTACGCACAGGTGCACTTCAGTTTTTTTCCACCAAATAACCGGGCCGTAGAGGGACGCGAACTATTTTTATTTGGTGAGCTGACCCATTACAATACTGATACTTCTTCCAGGATGATTTTCAATAAAGAAAGAGGTGCCTATGAAAAGACGCTGCTGTTGAAGCAGGGTTATTATAACTATGCGTATGTAACACAACCTGCTGGAAAATTGTCTTATCCTGATTTCAGTTTTGCGGAAGGAAATTATTATGGCACGGAAAATAGTTATACCATTCTTGTTTATTACCGACCCTTTGGCGCCAGAGCAGATGAAATCATCGGATTCACCCAGGTGAATTCGAATTTCAGATAAGTGCAAATAGCATATAATATGATCATTCGGCTCATGTGTTTGTACTTCTTGTGCAACTTCATTCTTTTCAAGAAACTATTTCATTTCACGATTCATTATAGGAATGCTGGTAATTTCACTCTCACCATTTCATTTCTTTACAGGTTCAAATCTTGTAAATTCCTATATTTGCGCCGGCAGGTCTTATACGGCCAGCTCCTGCTGAACTCCCCCAGGACCGGAAGGTAGCAAGGGTAGGCGGTTGTAGCGGTGCGATGTAAGTAGCCTGCCATTTTTCCCCCTCTCTCCAAATGGTTTTCCCCGATATCTTATTCTTCTTCCTGTTCGGCTATATTTGTGGCCTCAATTAATGATATGAAATTTTTTATCGATACTGCTAACCTCGCCCAGATCAAAGAAGCCAATGAATTAGGTATACTGGATGGGGTGACTACCAACCCTACACTGATGGCAAAGGAAGGAATTCGTGGGCAGGACGCCATCAATCAGCATTATAAAACCATTTGTGAAATTGTGGATGGAGACATCAGTGCTGAAGTACTCACCACAGATTTTGC
>JANLYU010000113.1:0-2377 GCA_031365785.1 Flavisolibacter sp.
CCCACTGAGGTTCATGAATGTGGTCGGACACATACATACATATATTCTGCCTTTCCAGCGAATTTCAGCAGTGTAAGCCAGACGGCCCGGTTTCAACTCACCCTTGTGTTTTAATACAAACGCCATAACAATATCAAAACCAATATTATGTCGGGTATTTTCGTATTCATTTCCCACATTACCCAGGCCAACAATTAAAAATTTCATGAATGCAAATATAATATGGGTTGATCTGGTCACAGAAGTACCACCTTACCAGGAGGAAATAAAGGCTCTATAAAAAAAGCCCCCGAAGCGGGGGCTGAATAAGCGAAGATTATTTTTTACCTTTTGCCGGTGCTGCTGCTTTTGCTGGTGCAGCTGCTTTTGCTGGTGCAGCTGCCTTACCTGAGGCAGCCGCCGGTGCTGCTGCCGGTGCTCCCGCCGCCGCCGCAGGTGCCGCAGCCCCTTTGGCCGGAACCACTGTATCTTCCTGGCGTAAAGCCCTTGTAGTTACTACTGAAACGATCGGAATTCTGGGAGAATTGAGGATTTCATAATTTTTTTCCTGGACATCTTCAACCCTGATATTGCCTCCTATTTCCAGGTTTTCTACATTCACTTCTATCTGTTCTTTCAGGTAGCGCGGATAAGTTTTAACCTTGAGGGTTTTCATTTTCATAATAATTCTCCCCCCTGCTTTTACACCTGCTGCTGCGCCTGTGTACTTTACAGGAATGGTGGCCACTACTTTTTTATCTTCCACCAGTTCAAGCAGGTCAATGTGGATCAATTCATCGGACACTTTATCAAATTGCAAATCTTTCAAAATGCACCGATAAGTATTTCCATCAATGTTTGCTTCCACAATCTGGAAGTTTGGTGTATATACTAATCCTTTGAAGGATTTCACCGGAGCATTAAAATTAATCTCCTTGGCACCCCCGTAAATTACACCAGGCACCTGGTCCTGAGAGCGAAGCAGGCGGGTGGCTGACTTGCCATGTTCGGTCCTCAGTTGTCCTTCGATTGTAATTGTCTTCATTTTATGAATGTTTGTTTTTGAAAATTTATGGGCAAATAGCTGCTATTTGTCCCTGCTTTGAGAATGAAAGAACAGGTTATTGATGCTTTTATTCTCGTAGGCATTCCTGATGGCCACTGCAAAAAGTTCGGCAGTGGTCAGGGGCTTGATTTTGGCTGATTGTTGCCTGAGTGGGATAGTATCGCACACTACCAGCTCTTCCAGCACACTGTTTTCTATAGTTTCATAGGCTTTACCGCTCAAAACCGGGTGGGTAATTAATGCCCTTACGGTTCTGGCTCCTTTTTCTTTTAAAAGAGCTGCGCTTTTTGATAGGGTACCCCCTGTATCGCAGATATCATCAATGATCACGATATCTTTATCGGTAACATCGCCTATCACTACCATACTGGAAATTTCATTAGCACGCTTTCTATGCTTGTCGCAAATGACCATTTCAGCTTCAAAATAGCTGGCTATTTCCCTAATCCTGTTGGTAGCTCCCACATCAGGGGCCGCAAAGGTAAGGTTTTCGAGTTTCAGTTGAGTGATATAGGGTATAAAAACAGCTGAACTGTCGAGGTGATCTACGGGTATATCAAAATAGCCCTGAATCTGCGGGGCATGGAGGTCCATGGTAATGATCCGGTCTGCCCCGGCTGCCACCAGCATGTTAGCCACCAGCTTACTTCCAATCGCTACTCTTGGTCTATCTTTCCGGTCCTGCCTGGCATACCCATAATACGGCAGTACGGCAATGATCTTTCCTGCAGAAGCTCTTCGGGCAGCATCGATCATCAATAAGAGTTCCATGAGATTGTCTGCAGGCGAATACGTGCTTTGTACCAGAAAAACAAAATCTCCCCTGATACTTTCCAGGAAAATAGGCTGGATCTCTCCATCACTGAACTTTTGAATATTGATTTTGCCTATTGGGCAACCGTAACTTTTACAGATTTTTTCGGTGAGTTTCTGGGAACCAGTACCGGCAAAAATTTTTGCTGAAGGATTCATGAATGGGAATGTGCCGCGAAGATATGGTTAAGACAGAAACCACCCACTCCTGAATCAAGATATTAAGGCTGATCAAGCAGCTATAAAATAACAAAGGAGAAAAACCGGATTCACAACGTTTTTTCTCCTTTAAATAAAGATCAACCCAATTTATTTTAATGCAGTGATGCTGGCTGTAGTCACCGTATAGTTCAGGTTGGCTTTGAGTTCCGTTTTAGAATTTTCTGCCACATCATGGTTGATACTGAAATAAACAGTACGACAAACAAAAATGGCTAAGAATAAAGAGATTCCGTAAACGAACATGAAGAATAAAATGGGATGCAATGCACCAAGGGATGTAGTAGAATTTTTTTTCAT
>JANLYU010000115.1:0-5652 GCA_031365785.1 Flavisolibacter sp.
TGCAGTCCAAACAAATAGCGCAGTACTTCAATTCTTATCACCCGAATGAAGTTGTTGTAATACTACTCCCCTCTTCTGCCTATTTCAAACAACATGGCTTTCCATTTGATGTTCCCGAGCCGGCTGTTTTCTATTATTATACTTCAATTAAAACAGTTACTTCCCATAGCCCTGAGGTCTTACAAGCCAATTGGATGATCACAGTCAGAAATGGACATCTGTTTTATGACAGTGTGATCAACAAACAGATACTTGAAGACTCCATCAAAAGCTTCAATCACTTTATTTCTTTATGATTAGTATCGTGATGATATTATTATTAAGCTTATTTCAACTGGCCGCAGGAACAGGGATGCTGTTTCTCACCAAAATCCAGGTTAAATTGGCTGTTTTTATCCCATTGGCATTTTTATCAGGTGTAGGAATTTTTTCTATCCTGCCTTTTGTTCTCCAGCTTTTACATCTGCCTGTAACTGTTTATACTGTTTTCCTTATCATCCTGTTATGTACCCTCTTATTGAATTTAAAAACAAGATTATCGATTCAAAGATTGAAACTCTTATGGTTTCAAGCCCGTTTCGTCATCAGGCCGTATGAAGTTCCCGCACTCATTGTTATTTGCTTTCTGGTATTTCCGAGTGCGTGGAGGTGTTTTTATTATCCCCCTTTCCCCAGAGACCTTACCTCAGGCGCTGAAGTAATTGCTGAATTTACTATCCGGGAAAAAACAATGATCAATTCCGTTTTTTCCATCAGCCTGGAAAGTACCAATAACCCCTTTAAACCTCCGTTCATCACTTCGCTGCAAGTGATCTATAAATATGCAGGTTTTCCATTCGGACAAGTATGGCTCACCACCCTGTTCATCAGCTTTCTTGTTTTTTTATTCCATGTACTCATCATGCGGGTACACCGACTCGTAGCATGGGTGTTGCTGATTTGTTTTGTTGCTATTCCAGAAATGTACGCGTATACTTTCATGGCTCTTTTTGATTATAGTAATGCGATTTATTTTACCCTGGCCATATTTTTCCTATTCCAATATGTAGAAACCCAGGAACACCCTGCGCTTGTTTTGGCAGGCCTCATGATGGGGCTGAGTACTTACGCCAGGCCGGAAACATTGATCCTGGCCAGTCTGTTCTTAACTGTTTTATGGTGGCACCATATAAAAAACTGGAATAGTTTCCGAACTATATTTTCATCTTCCATAGCTTTTATATTACCGGCTTTTTTATTTTATGTAGTGCCCATTCTAATCTATAACAATTACTACCTTCCGGTACCTTATAAAGTTCACGACCTCGTGAATGGAAATTTATTTAACCCACTGCCCTTTTTTATACGTTTTGCAGATATGAATACGGATTTGATATTCAGCGAAACTGGAGTCATCTACTATGGCTATTTTATTTTTCTGTTTTTGTTGATGCTCCTGCTTGATGCCGTGTTGACAGACCATTGGAACAACCATTCCAAACGATGGCTTTCAGGAATAGCGATCGTTTACCTTGGCTTACCTTTTATAGGTTTTTTATTGCCCTTATATGACCTTGATCATTCTACAAAAAGGGGGCTCTTCAAAATATTACCATTGATGCTCCTGTATCTGGGAGGCAGTGGAGTTTTGATGGACTTGTCTGCCAGGCTGCACAAATGGGAACGGGGCTGATCAGTGGTGGATACCCTGAAATAATTTGAATCGTACCCATCCCATTTTCTGAAGCGCGTACTGCACACTCACCCTCAATACGCCTAAGCCGTAAATCAAACTTCTTTTAAAATTAATGGAAGAGGCTTCTTTAAAATAAAGGGTGGGACAGGTAATCTCTGCAATTTCATACCCACCGTAAAAAATCTGGGCCAGAAGTTCATTATCAAAAATAAAATCATCTGAATTGTTTTCAAATGGAATGGATAACAACACATCGCGGTGATAGGCTCTGTATCCCGTATGGTATTCGGATAATTTTTGTCGCATTAGTATATTCTGAAACATAGTGAGGAGGCGATTGCTGATGTATTTATATAGTGGCATCCCTCCTTTCAGGGCGCCCCTTCCCAATATCCGGGATCCCAGCACCACCGGATAGACTTTGTTTGCGATTACGGCCACCATTGGACTGATGAGCGCAGGTGTGTATTGATAATCCGGATGGAGCATTACAATGATATCACCACCCAATTCAAGCGCTTTTTTATAACAGGATTTTTGATTGGCCCCGTATCCCTGGTTAACCTGGTGTTGGATAATATGCTTGATGCCGGCTTGGAGGGCCACTTTTAAAGTATCGTCCTGGCTGGCATCATCCACGAGGATGATCTCGTCAACTAATGACGTGTCGATTTCCTGAAAAGTTCGTTGGAGAGTCCGGGCAGCATTGTAAGCTGGCAGCACCACAATCACTTTTAATCCGTTGTACATGTATTGACAGAATGAGGAACAAGAAAAGTATCGGTTTTCCTATACTGACCCAACAAAATAATTGAAACTCCTAAACTCAACCCGCTTCATTAAGTAAAAGTATTTTCAAAATTTTATTGAACCTGGTCAATGATCCATGGTATCCGGCTGGATTTATTCATCAATCCGTTTCAATTTCAGGTTAATTACCGGGGCTACAACCAACGGGAATTTCTCTACGATCACATTACTGGTATCCAAACCAAAGCCCCTTTCTTCAGTTAAGCTGATCTCTTTGAGCCAGAAATGCAGTTTCATCATCATTTTTTCCCAGACCGGGAATTCATTATCCTGGCTAAGAAATTTTTCCATTACAATAAATGTGAAGTCGCCTACGATGTTACTCCGCTCAAGACTCTCATATCGGCTGGTGATGTTGACCTCACGGTTCTTCACAAGGTCTTCTACCACTTTGCGAAAAAGCAGATTGATCCTTGGCTGTACCCTGAATCCCAGCCTGAACTCTACCCTGATGATATCATTTGGAATAATATGCTCTACTTTATATTCCGACGTGTAAGGTTCATCCAGTGTATCTACATGAACGAACCAGTAAATATCCGCCCGTTTGGGTTTTCTATTCAAAATGGAATAAATAATCTTATGCTCGATTTCTTTTGGATTATCGGCACTGGTAAGGTATACCAGATGGGTGGCATATTTGGGAACTGTACGGTCATTGCTCAACTCCTGGATTTTAGGTACATAATGTTCCAGCCTGACAAACTCGATATACCTGTTTTTGATTTTCCGGGCCTTGAACCAGTTGTACATTACAAAAAACAGAGCACCACCTACAATGAGGGTTACATAACCTCCATGCGGGAATTTATTCATGTTCGCCAGCAGGAAGCTGATTTCGATGATCAGGTACACGAAAAGGTATACGTATACCAAAACCCGCCTAGTCCTGTGCAGCACCAGGTAATTGGCAAAAAGAATGGAGGTAGCAATCATACAAAGTGTGATGGCCAGTCCATACGCAGCTTCCATGTTGGAAGCTTTTTTGAAATACAATACAATACCGATACATCCTATAAAAAGCATCAGGTTGATGGCAGGAATATAAAGTTGACCGCGCGCTTCTGTTGGATAATTGATGCGCAACTTCGGCCATAGGTTCAGCCGCATGGCTTCACTAATCAAGGTAAATGAGCCGGAAATCAGGGCCTGGCTGGCAATGATGGCTGCCGCCGTGGCAATGGCAATTCCAAAATACAGGAACCAGTCAGGCATGATGCTGAAAAAGGGATTAAAGCCCACATTGATCATGGCCGATGACAGCAATTTTCCATGGTAATTATTCAACAGCCAGGCACCTTGTCCAAGATAGTTCAGGATCAGGCAAGACTTGACAAAAATCCATGAATATCTGATGTTCCATTTACCGCAATGTCCAAGGTCCGAGTACAGTGCTTCAGCCCCGGTAGTGCAAAGAAAAACTCCACCTAAAATATAAAAACCATTGGGATAGTGAATGAGCAATCTGATGCCGTAATAAGGATTAAAAGCTTTGAATACGATCCAGTTGTCTGTAATATGGATCAACCCTAAAAGTGCTAACATGGTGAACCACACCGCCATTACAGGACCAAAGAACCTCCCAATGAATGCAGTGCCAAATTGCTGGATGAAAAATAACAAGGATAAAATACCAATTACAATATAGATGATGATGTTTTGGCTGATGTGCGAAAGGGCTGGTATGAGCTTCAATCCTTCAATGGCAGAAGTGACGGAAATGGGCGGTGTAATCATGCCGTCGGCCAACAGGGCGGCCCCCCCAATCATGGCAGGAATGACCAGCCATTTTTTTCTTCTCCTCACTAAAGCAAATAAAGAAAAGATTCCACCTTCTCCTTTATTGTCGGCCTGGAGTGTAAGGATCACGTACTTGATGGTGGTTTGCAGCGTGAGTGTCCAGATGATCAGGGAGAGGGAACCAACAATGAGTTCTACAGTAATCACTTTGCCGCTGGTGATGGAATTCAATACATATAAAGGAGAGGTACCAATGTCGCCATAAATAATACCCAGTGCAATCAGAAGGCCGGCGATAGTTACCCTGTTTTTCAATCCACTCATTTCAAAAATAATTACAGCAAAAGTATTTAAAGTTGCTGCGTGATTCCTCCTGCCTAATAAAGGGGTAAATCTATTCAAAATCTTTATATGGCCTGAACTTGATTCTTAAAAACCTGAAATCATTTCAGCTTCAGAACAAAGGCCGGGCGCATAGAAATGAATCCGTTGTGGAATCCATCTTGGAATTTTGTTTACTTCCTAACTACCCTGATGCCCCATGGAATACCCTCCTCCGAAGGCCTACAGGTATCAATAAACTATTATCTTCGCACCTTCATGGATATCCTCATAAGGCAAGCTCAAATCATTGATCCTTCTTCGCCTTTTCATCACCAGGTAGCAGATATTTTAATTCAGAATGGCTGTATCACTGAAATGGGTACAGTCAGCAGCAAAGCCGACCAGGTAATTGACAGGAAAGGGTTATGTGTTTCGCCGGGATGGACAGACATTTTTGCTGGTTTTTGCGATCCGGGCCTGGAATTCAACGAAACCCTTGAATCAGGGATGCAGGCAGCGGCCGCAGGAGGATATGCCCATGTGATGATTATACCCAATACCAATCCGGTGTTACATAATAAGTCCGGAATAGAATATATCATTCAGCGAAGTTCTCATTTTCCGGTTCACCTTCACCCTATTGGCGCGGTTACGAAAAATGCTGAAGGCAAGGAATTGGCAGAAATGTATGATATGCACCGGAGCGGAGCGGTAGCTTTCAGTGATGGGACCTGCCCGATTCAATCTGCAGGACTTCTGTTAAAAGCCCTGCAATACCTCAAGGCCGTTAATAAAACGCTGATACAATTGCCGGATGATCGGTCACTTAGCGCATCAGGTCTGATGAACGAAGGGATCGTCTCTACAAGGCTTGGTTTGGCCGGTATCCCATCAATTGCCGAAGAGCTAATGATTGCCAGGGATATTGAACTGCTGCGCTATACGGGCTCCAGCATTCATTTTACGGGCATTTCCACTTCCCATTCTTTGTCGCTCATCAGAGCGGCCAAAAAGGAAGGTTTGAGGGTAACCTGTTCCGTAACACCTTATCATCTTTTTTTCACAGATGAGGATTTAATACATTATGATACCAACCTGAAAGT
>JANLYU010000157.1:0-4112 GCA_031365785.1 Flavisolibacter sp.
ATTTTTTGTTGTGGTGGTGTTTTTTGTGCTGACCTTTGCTGGTATTTTTATTTTAACAAACACACGGCCGGATGCAGAAAGGCCCTATAAGGCTTTTGGTTATCCGGTGCTCCCGGCTGTATACATTCTGATGGGGATTAGTTTTTGCCTGTTGCTGATCAGATACAAACCACAATACACCTGGCCAGGGCTGATCATTGTTTTAATTGGCATTCCTATTTATTTCATAGCATTGGCACGCCATAAAACTGCCGTCTGATTCATGGAAAACTTTCAGGAGTTATTCAAAAAATTCAATTCGCTCAAAGTGGGCATTGTAGGGGACGTGATGCTGGATACCTATATGTGGGGAAGTGTGGAACGCATTTCACCGGAAGCACCCGTTCCTATAGTTTCACTCAAAAGTAAAGAACTACGTATTGGTGGTGCCGGTAATGTCGCCCTCAATATCCAGTCATTGGGGGCCAAAGCTTTTGTCATTTCTGTAACGGGTAATGACGAAGAAGCAGACAAGCTTTATTCTTTGATGAACCAACAACAAATCAGCCATGCGTATTGCATGCGTAGCCATGCTCGGATCACCACCAATAAAACCCGTGTCATCGGCCGCAACCAGCAAATGATGCGACTCGATGCTGAAATCACCAGCGATCTTTCGAAGGAGGACCAGGATCAATTAT
Organism: Flavisolibacter sp.; assembly: GCA_031365785.1. GTDB lineage: Bacteria > Bacteroidota > Bacteroidia > Chitinophagales > Chitinophagaceae > Flavisolibacter. The sequence continues at coordinate 681 of JANLYU010000157.1, forward strand.
TGGAACGGTTTGAAGATTTTGTGGTGAAAGAAAAACCCGACATGGTCATCCTGGAAGATTATAATAAAGGCGTACTCTCCGAATCTGTCATCAAAATGATTCTTTCTATTTGTAAAAAAGTGAACATCCTCACTGCTGTTGATCCCAAAAGAAAAAATTTTTTTGCCTACAAGGGAGTTGACATTTTTAAACCCAACCTGAAAGAAGTGAAGGACGCCCTGAATTTATTGACTGTCAATGCCAACACAGACCTCCTTCATCATATTCACAGTGAATTATTCAAACAGCTTCATCATGGTATTTCTTTTATTACCCTTTCTGAAAAAGGAGTCTACTACCAGCAGCACGAAGACGCAGCCATGATCCCTTCGCACATACGGAACATTGCAGATGTTTCCGGGGCCGGTGATACCGTGATCGCCGTGGCGGCTCTCGTCTACACCGCCACAGGAAATGTTCGCCTGATGGCGGAAATGGCCAATATTGCCGGAGGACTGGTTTGCGAGGACGTTGGAACCGTAGCCATTGATAAAACCAGTTTGCTTCACGAATGCGAATTACTGCTTATCTCTTAACACATATCGATTTTCTCCCATACACCTGATGGAAGTGGGTTCTAATTTGCATCCTTTCATCTGAAAAAAAGATGCAAATTTGTCGCTGCAACTGATTTGACCTGAATGAAAAAATATGCCATCATAGTAGCAGGAGGAACAGGTAAGAGGATGGGCTTGTCCATTCCAAAGCAATTTTTACTGCTGCATGATAAACCTGTTCTATACTATACAGTTAGAGCTTTCCTCGAGGCCTATCCCGACATGCAGATTGTGTTGGTTTTGCCAGAAGAATATTCGGATATGGGCAAGGAAATCATAGATGCATACTTTGACTATTCACGTATCCAGGTAACTTTCGGCGGTGAAACCAGGTTTCATTCTGTTCAGAACGGACTGAAGCTGGTGGATAGTGAATCCATCATTTTTGTACATGACGCAGTTCGCTGCCTGGTAAGTACGGAACTGATCCAACTGTGTTATGAGCACACGCTTCAGATGGGAAGTGCCGTGCCGGTCATACGATCGAGGGACAGCATGCGGTTTCTGAATGAGGAAGGAAATGACAATGAAGTGATCGACCGCAATAAGGTGGTGATGATACAGACACCACAAACATTCCATAGTAAGATTTTATTGCCCGCATTCGAAATTGATTACAAGGAAAGGTTTACTGATGAAGCCACTGTCGTCGAATCTTTCGGTTTGAAAATTTCACTGGTAGAAGGAGACGAGAACAACATCAAGATCACACGTCCTGTTGATCTTTTAATTGCTCAGGCAGTTTTGGAAGAAAATCAAAGTGCGTAATGGTTACAGCATTGGCAGATGGCCATGACCAGCTGTTTATTTCAGCCATTTCACATACCATGGAAGGTGATTTTGTTTAATGGCGGTATACGTTTCTTCTATGGCACCAAAGCTCCTATAAAAGTAAGATAGACTGGAGATGTCGCTGCCTTCAAAATCAAGCAACAATTCCTGGCCTGAATGATCCATGATAAAACAGTCAATCAGTGCGTGCGAAGCGCCCAGCGTTCTTCCGTTGGGATGATTGCCTACGAGGATATAGTAGGCCCTGCGGTGAGAAAATAAAAAAACACTGCAGGCTAGCAATTCACCACTGATGGATCGAATGCCATAGGTCTTAGCTTGTTGCTTTTCTTCGAGGATCCCATATAATTTAGAAAAATTGTCAAATCTACGCTGCGAAGTGGTAGGGTTTTGTTGGCGGGCCAGTTGAATTACTTCACTAATGTGTACATCGTATCGGCACAAACATCCATACTGTTTTGATTTTTTGATGTTGCGCCTGGTGCTTTCACTATACTTCTCTGAAAGAACCGGATAAGCTGGGAAAAGATTCAAAACAAAATTCTTTCTTTCATACAAGCGGTAGCCAGGAACAGGAAAAACATTTCCATAGTTGAGCGAAAATTCCCACAATTTGAATTTTCCTGGAATCGAATTCAAAAATTGATGAAGCATCTCCTGGTTCAATCCTTGTCCAGTAACACCTAGTTGGGCTGTGAGAAACGGTTGATACAGATATTTTATGTTCCATTTTTTTTTATATGGCAGGGGCATCACTGCCTGATAATCGTTTAGCACCAGTGCATCCCAGTTCCAAGTCATGTGATCTAAGTAAATGGAAAAGTTATAAATCAACCCATTCGGGGCACTGGCAATGCACCGGTCCCATTTTTCCCTGTCAATATCAGCTGCCTGCAAATAGTTGATATGGTAACCTGAGGATATCAAAACTCCAATTCACGGTTGATCTTTTTCAATGGTTCATTATAAAAATGGATGTTGAAAGAAATCGTTTTTAAAAATCTGTTTTTAACAATTGTGGACTTATAATAATCCCTGTACACCTGATTGTACAAAAGGGGAAGATAAATATTCAAGACCCCTTTGAAAAGGGGCAAGTGCAACCCTGCATCGAATAAAAAGCGATCCATTTCAGATCCCTGACGCCAGGCTTCCGCATAAGTTCCCACATCCAGGAAAATATTTAATGGAATGGTGAAAGGCAATGCCCCCAGAGGATTGAGACGTCTGGGAATGGTGGAATTTAAATTGACCGCCAATAGCCAGTTATCTGTTTTTCCGATTTTATTTGCCAACAGGTCTGTTCGGGTTTTAAATGCTCCATCCCTGATCATGAGTTGTTGGCTTTCCACCACATCAAATTTATTGCGACCAGCAAAATAATCGCTGTACGTATAATCTTCATATCCATTTGGACCTGTCATATTCAGAAAATATCTTTCATTTTTAAATTCCTTTGAAATGGTTTTGCCATTGAGGTACAAAAATTTACCGGCAAAAAACCTGGCTTGTAAGCCTCCTTCACTATAATTAAAAAAATAATTGGCAGTGAAAGACGGCCTGATGAAATCCTGGGCCTGCTCTACCTGAATGGTTACATCAAAAGGGTATAAAGTCCTCTCATTGGAATAGATATATTTTAATTGGTTCATCCACCGGTTTTCATGGGGTAAAAAATAATGGAGGAAGAGCGAAGTGTCAGTTCCGGAAAATGTAGTATCGCGTTCAATCCTGAGGGATTGTTCATTGATGAGAAAAGCTTTCCATTGAAAAAATTGCCGCACCTGGCTTCTGGGATTTTTTTCCCTGAATGTAAGCAGGCAACCAGGTACCAGCTTTTTAAAGTCCATAAAAAGCTTTCTACCTGCACTATCACGGAATTCATCCATGGTAAAGGACGATCCATTAATAAAAAAATCTGTTTTTCTGATCAGGTGGTTCGAATGAATCGTATAATTCACCTTTCCGATCCCAGTGATTTTTTTTGAACCTGTTGCATACATGCTTACAACAAAGTACTGCCAGTTATTGGGAGGGATCTTGT
>JANLYU010000125.1:0-2032 GCA_031365785.1 Flavisolibacter sp.
CAGATGGGCTTTAGCCCAAAATTGTTTGGGCTAAAGCCCGGTTTATTATTTTTATTTATCCTGGCCTAAAGGCCGGGGCAATAAATAAACATTGATATACTCCTCACTATTTTTTCTTTACCACCTTCTTCGTTGCTGCTTTTTTCTTCGCTACCTTTTTTTCAAATGCACCCGGCTCCTGTACAGCGATCATTTTCTTAATGGTTTCCAAATCTATAGTAGTTAGTTCTTCTGAAGTGTATTTTGTTTTGTCTTCTTTGGAAAACAGCTTCAGCATTTTTTTACCAAACCGGATGAAGGGACCCCAGCGTCCGTTTTCAATAGATATTTTTTCTTCCGGCCATTGCTGTATAAAACGGTTGGCTTCTTTCTCTAATTTTTTTGCAATCAATTCATCACAATCTTTTTGTGTAAGTGCATCAAAATTGTAAGCTCTTGAAATATTAATGAACAGGTCGTTCCATTTGATGAAGGGGCCAAACCTTCCTTTGCCTTTGGTGATCGGTTTGTCTTCATAAAAACCAATCGGTGCATCTTCCACCTGCTTGGCGCCAATTATTTCAACAGCCCTTGGTAAATCCACTTCAAACAAATCTTCACCCTTGGGAATAGAAATAAATTGCTCCCCAAATTTTACATAAGGCCCAAAGCGGCCAACATTCACTGATACTTCTAATCCTTCATGTTCACCGAGTGTTAATGGAAGTTTAAATAATTCCACTGCTTCTTCCAAAGAAATGGTTTCAATACTCTGGCTGGCTTTCAGTTTAGCGAATCGTGGTTTTTCTTCATCACCCTGACTACCTACCTGCACCATCGGGCCATACCTTCCCATCCTTGCAATAATGGATTTACCAGTTTCATCCACACCCAGCATTCTTTCTCCCACAGCTCTTTCTGCGTTTTCCAATGTATGCTCCACACCAATGTGAAAGGGTGTGTAAAAATCTTTCACCATATCATTCCATATCATCCTGCCTTCAGCGATTTCGTCAAACTCTTTTTCTATCTCCGCAGTAAAACCATAGTCCATCACTTTATCAAAATGCTGGTTTAAAAAATCAGTCACCACCAATCCAAGATCGGATGGAAATAATTTACTTTTCTCTGTACCAGTAATTTCTTCTTCGGTTACTTTTTTTACCACATCATCTTTCAACTGCAATACCCGGTAAGCTCTCTTCACACCTTCTTTGTCTTTCTTTTCTACATAATTTCTTTTGATAATGGTGGAGATAGTGGGAGCATAGGTACTCGGTCTTCCAATACCCAGCTCTTCTAATTTTTTTACAAGTGATGCTTCAGTATATCTTGCGGATGGACGGGTGAATCTTTCTGTTGCGGTCATTTGTTTAAACTCCAATGCTTGCCCGACTGTTAAGGATGGCAAACGGCTTTCATCGTCTTCTTCTTTTTCAGTGTCATCATCATCTGAACTTTCTATGTAAACTTTTAAAAAGCCATCAAACTTTATCACTTCGCCACTGGCTGTAAGTTCTTCATTATTCGTACTGATATTTATTTTAGCGATGGTCTTTTCCAGTTCCGCATCACTCATCTGGCTGGCAATGGTCCGCTTCCAGATCAGTTCATACAGCCTCGCTGTTTCATGATCATTCACGGATGCATTTTGCATGTAGGTAGGCCGGATGGCCTCATGTGCTTCCTGTGCACTTTCATTTTTATTTTTGTACTTACGTACCTGCAGGTATTGCTGACCGTAATTTTTATTGATGGCAGCTTTAATGTCATCCATGGCAGTATCGCTCAGGCTTACACTGTCTGTACGCATGTAACTGATCTTACCACTCTCATATAATTTTTGTGCAAGTAACATGGTCTTGCTTACACCATAGCCGAGTTTGCGGCTGGCGTGTCGAGGTACGGCATCAACTGCACCGTCACCGCGCCGTGATCGACGTCGAGCCCGGTCAGATGCTGGCATCCGGAGGCGACCACGGCGGTGATGATGCCGCCGCTGACGACGACCTGGCGGCACCGTGCGAAGTCGGTTGAGAGCAGCGTCTTTCCG
>JANLYU010000130.1:0-3121 GCA_031365785.1 Flavisolibacter sp.
TGGAAAGACCATTTTCAGCAAGCTGAACTTTGATATGCAAAAAGGACAAAAGGTAGCATTCCTTAGCCGTGACCCTATTGCGCTTACAACTTTTTTTGAAGTGATCAATGGAAGGATCAAAGCAGATACAGGAAAATACGGATGGGGCACAACCATTACTCCTGCATATTTACCAAATGACAATACAGAATATTTTGAAGGAAGCAAACTAAATCTGATGGATTGGCTAAGGCAATATGTGCCACCGTATGTAAAGGATGTGGATGAGGATTTTCTGCGTGGCTTTCTTGGCAAAATGTTATTTAGCGGTGATGAGATATTAAAGAAAACATCCGTGCTTAGCGGAGGGGAGAAAGTACGTTGCATGTTAAGCAAGATGATGATCCAGAATCCAAATGTGCTGGTACTCGATGAACCCACCAACCATCTGGATCTCGAAAGTATTACAGCTTTCAACAACAGTATGATAGATTTTACAGGCACAGTACTTTTTACCACACATGACCACCAGTTCATGCAAACTGTAGCAAACAGGATCATTGAGATCACCCCGAAAGGAATGATAGATAAACTCATGACGTATGACGAATATCTGGCAGACGAACGGGTAAGGTTGATACGGGAGGAACTGTATAATTGATAGGAGATGGAAGATGGGAGATGGGAGATGGGAGATGGGAGATGGGAGATGGGAGATGGGAGATGGGAGGTTCGGGATCTGCAAATTAATCACAAACCTAAACTTCTAAACCTCTAAACTCTAAACCTCTAAACTTCTAAACCCCTAAACCCTTAACCATCGCAATAAGCCGTTTCTAAAATAATTGTACACGTAGTATTGATAACCTGTTCATGGCATGGTTTTTACACTTAGCCCATGAACTACAAACCCATAATTAACATGAATAAAAAACTATTAAGCCTGGCAACTGTTATGTTGTTAGCTATTGGCAGTGTTTCAGCCCAAAAGAACACCAGTGACTACAAGACCGCATTAGGTGTAAAGTTTTATCCTGGCGCTATAACATTTAAGCATTTTGTCAATGAAAAGGCTGCAGTGGAATTTCTTGGTTATTTTTATAACAATGGTACCCGTATTACAGGTCTCTATGAATTCCATTTTGATATTGCAGAACCTACCGGTCTGAAATGGTATGTAGGTCCAGGCGTCCACGTTGGATTTTATAATACAAAGTTTGGAGGTGGAACATCTATCGGGATCGATGGTGTGCTCGGTCTTGATTATAAAATAAAATCTGCCCCCATCAACCTTTCACTTGACTGGCAGCCTTCATTTGAATTCGGCAATACGTACGGGAACGGATTTGGTGGTAGCTGGGGCGGCCTGGCGATCAGATATACTTTCTAATTATATATAGCTTATTATTCAAGTGTCCCGCAATTGGTGTGGGACACTTTTTTATATACTTTTGCGCATCTATTTAAGATGAAACAAAAGGTAACTTCCGTACTTGATTTCCTTTATCCTCCCTTCAGGAAACTGATGCCCATACAAACTTTCAGGTATGCGGCATGCGGAGGAGCCAATACTTTGATGGGGCTTCTCATTTACGCCTTGAGTTTGCGCTATATTTTTAATAATGAGATATTCCATTTTGGCATAACTGCATTCAAGCCACATAATGCGGCTCTTTTCCTTTCCTCCTGTATCGTATTTTTCGTTGGCTTCCTGTTGAATAAGTATGTGGTTTTCATTGGCTCCAACCTCAGGGGGAGGATCCAGTTATTCCGCTATTTCCTTTCATTCTTCTTTAACCTGGTAATAAATTACTTCCTTTTAAAGCTTCTGGTAGAAGCTTTACATTGGGATCCACTTCTTAGCCAGGTGCTCACTACCTGCCTGATCATAGCCATAAGTTATCTGACACAAAAACATTTCAGCTTCAAAGTGCGTGCAAAACAATAACACCAATTGTTTGAATCCTTTGAAAACCAGTTCTGTATGGATCTCTGCCATTTTTTCACCTGCTCTCAGTTGGCACAATGATTGACAAACTCTTATGAATAATAAAACATTTTCGACATGGGAAAAATAATAGGGATAGATCTCGGAACAACGAATAGTTGTGTCGCAGTTATGGAAGGCAATGAGCCAGTGGTAATACCAAACGAAGAGGGGCGCCGTACCACACCCTCTGTTGTGGCATTTTTAAAGAATGGTGAGCGGAAAGTGGGAGATCCTGCAAAACGCCAGGCCATAACTAATCCACACAATACCATTACCAGTGTGAAACGCTTTATGGGACGCAGGCATGATGAAGTAACTGAAGAAATAAGCCATTGGAGCTATAAAATAGTAAAAGGTGACAATAATACGGTTCGTATTGACATAGATGGCAGAATGTATACTCCCCAGGAAATAAGTGCGATGATCCTGCAGAAAATGAAGAAAGTTGCAGAAGATTATCTTGGACAGACAGTGAGTGAGGCTGTGATCACAGTACCTGCATATTTTAATGATGCACAGCGCCAGGCTACTAAAGAAGCGGGTGAAATTGCAGGATTGAATGTACGCCGGATCGTAAATGAACCAACGGCTGCAGCCCTTGCCTATGGGCTTGATAAAAAAGGTAAGGATCAGAAGATCGCCGTATTTGACCTTGGTGGCGGTACTTTCGATATTTCTGTGCTTGAACTGGGAGATGGTGTTTTTGAAGTAAAATCCACTAACGGTGATACACACCTTGGAGGTGATGATTTTGATAAAGTGATCATGGACTGGCTGGCTGATGAATTCAAAAAAGAAGAAGGGATCGATCTGCGTAAAGATCCAATGGCATTGCAGCGTCTGAAGGAGGCTTCTGAGAAAGCAAAAGTGGAATTATCATCCAGCACAGAAACGGAGATCAATCTTCCTTACGTTACAGCGGTGGATGGAGTTCCAAAGCATCTTGTTAAGAAACTCAGCCGTGCGAAATTTGAGCAGCTTGCGGACAAGTTATTTGAGCGTTGCTTAAAGCCATGTGAGCAGGCATTGAAAGATGGAGGACTCAGTACAACCCAGATCGATGAAGTGATACTTGTTGGTGGTAGCACTCGTATCCCTAAAGTACAGGAACTGGTTGAAAAATTCTTTGGTAAAAAAGCCAACCGTAGTGTA
>JANLYU010000168.1:0-9162 GCA_031365785.1 Flavisolibacter sp.
GGAAGCATAATCAAACGTAGTATAAATGCCCATTTTTTGGGTAATGGCAGAAAAACGTGTAAAAAGATTGTCGGTTTGGGCATTATCCATCATGATGGCTGGCATAGCGATCTGTTTTTTCATCATCTTTTCAAATGCCAGAAGGGCCCCATCGGGATCTGTTTCAAAAATCTTAGACATGAAAGACTTATACGCTTTTTCATGACGTGCTTCATCACCCGCAATTGTTTTACAGATGCGCGACAAAACATGATCTCCCTCTTTGTCGGCTAGTTTTCCGGTATTCACATGAGAAATTTTGGTAGCTCTCTCCTGAAAAGAAGTATAAATCATGGCCTGATACGGGTCTCCTTCTGTTCTGGGATCAAAACCATTATACAAAAGATTATGAATGGTGATTTCCACCTGTTTCATATCTGCTCGCCCACTGAGGTACAAATATTTATTGAGCAGGTCGCCATGGCGGTTTTCTTCAGCCGTCCACGCACGCGACCACCTGACCCAACCCTTATCGCTTGCTACATTTCCTTCTTCGTTCACCCCTTTGATGAGGTTGAAAAATGTCTGGTAAGTGGGTAGGGCTTCTTCAGTAATCATATTACCCACCAGTGAAGTAATGACTTCTCCGGGTAAGCCTGCGGCCCTTTTTCTCAATTCCATAGCTTGTTCCAGGGCATCGTGACGTGTCATATCAGGTAAGAAATCTGTGGGTTGCCAACAGGTTTGAGGATCCAGAAGTACCGAATCCACAGCGGCTCCGGCCATGTCTTCCATACCTGAAATAACTTCCATATTCTTTTCCAGCTCATTGCGGCCAGGTGTAAAATGCATCATGTTTAATGGTGAGGTTGTTTAAGCGAGGATTACTCATCTATAGCGGCAATAATGATGCCTCAGAAAAAAATCCATCTACTTTATAAATAATGTTCGCAAAGTTAGGCGCTTTCCCCTTTGAAAGGGCAACACCTCCAGGGAGTTCCACACAGGTTTAACAAAGTAAAATAACTACCTCTAATTCAATCACCCCTTGCTTGCAAGCAACTCAGGCTTTAATAAAAATATCACCTCAATGTGGGAATAACCTACCTGATCACTAGAAATGACCCGGATCCTCCCAGGCAGTGTTTGAGTGGTACAAACTTTGCCTTAGTGTAGTATGAAAAAATTTTTCGTTATGAAATCACTTATCCTTTTCCTGATCAGCTGTACCGCAGCTATGTCAATTCGTGCACAGGAAAATAGCACCCTCACCATCCAGGTTAATGGCAATAGCAATAAACAGTTGATGGTAGATGGAAAGACTTATGTTTTGTCCAGCCAATCAGGTAACTCAGGTAATGCGCCTATCATCATTGCTGATCTTAAAACCGGGATGCACAAGCTCATTTTCGTACGGAGCAACTCAAATAAAACAACTACCAGAAGTATCAAATCTGTTAACCTGAGGTCAGGTTATGATTTGCTGGTTACAGTGAATGGCAATGGAACGGTTCAGACTAAGGAAACCATGAAAACGACCACCACCGCTTCCACAACTGGGATGACGGAAGAAAAATTCAATATTTTGTTGGAGAATGTAAAAAAGCAATGGAAATCTAGTTCCAAAATGACTATGATCACCAATGCTTTCAAGGATTCCAAAAATTCTTTTACTACCGACCAGGCTGGCCAATTGATTGAATTGATTTCTGGTGAGAGCAACAGGTTACAGTTAGCTAAAGCTGCTTACAAAAACATTTCAGACCCCGCTAATTTTTCTGATCTCGAAGAACTGCTCACCACAGAAAACGGGAAGAATGAACTCAAAGCTTATGTGGTTGCGTATAAAAACAACAGCACCGGTGATTATTCTGCTATGGGGCCGATGTCAGAAACTAAGTTCAATGCGCTCTTAAAAAGTGTGAAAAGCCAGTGGAAAGCGAGTGTTAAAACGACTATGATCAACAATGCGTTCAAGGACAGGAATAATAATTTCACCACCGACCAGGCAGGCCAGCTCATAGAAATGATCAGTACGGAAGCCGGGCGCCTGATGCTTGCCAAATCATCTTACAGAAGTATTACAGACACTGCCAGGTTCACAGACTTATATGAACTTCTCAATTCAACGGAGAGCCGGAACGAATTGGCGCAATACGTATACAACTATAATGGAGGCGTGGGCACCATATATACTGCTCACAGTGCCAACGTGGCCCCAAAACCAATGACAGATTCAGATTTCAATACCTTATATAAAAATGTTCAGGGTCAATGGCTGCCCTTCTCAAAAATGAGCGCGCTTACCAGCGCATTTTCCAATAGTGATAATTATTTCACAACTAGCCAGGCAAGGCAATTGATTTTATTGCTTACCGATGAGGATAACCGCCTGGAATTAGCTAAATCTGCTTATCGTAACATTACTGACAAGGCTTATTTCAGTCAGATGTATGATGTACTTTCCACTCCCTCTAAAAAAGAGGAATTGGTTACTTACGTAAAAAATTATAAATAATCCGGTCAATCTATCAGGAGGCTACCAGGAGGTTCCTGATAGATTTTTACGTTCCTATCCAGATTAGCCGTTATACGTCTATGGAATCATACACCAGTACTTTCTCCCACAGGTGCGCGTGTTCTTCAATAAATTTTTTATGAATAGCATCCTCCTGGTAGGCTAACTGCCCGGCAAGGTCATCAAAGAAAAGTAATTCAGAAACGCTATAACTGCTGTCTACCACATCCCTTTCTTCCGTGGCTGCCGGCATTCCAATGTACATTTTGCGTACGGAAGTAATGTCTTGTAAGGTTTGCAAACCTTTGATCAATTGAGCTGAATGCACTGCTGAAGGTTCCTTCAGCCAGAAAAGAACATGATGGATGACCATTTGATTTTTCTGGCAAGGTAATATTCATTTGGAAGTGAACTTATTTGGAACACATGAAGATGGCTGCACCTTCTGTGTATTCTTTAAAAGTCAGTTATTGCACCAATAATCACCATGTTTACATAAATTTGTTTTCCTACATCATAGACGAAGATTGTTCAACCAAATCATCATATGTCACCTGAAAAATTCGTAAAAATATCTTTCTTATTTCTGATTTTACATTTTTCAAATGTTTCGGGAAATGCACAGACCACAAAGCTATTCAATGGGAAGGACCTTTCGGGCTGGAAAATAAATGGAACTGAAAAATGGTATGTTGATGACCGGGAATTGGTATGTGAAAGCGGCCCGGATAAAAAGTATGGTTACCTGTCTACGGTGCAACCGTACAAGAATTTCATTCTCACGCTGAAATTCAAGCAGGAAGCCAATGGCAACAGTGGTGTCTTCTTCAGGTCAGGAATTGAAGGCACCAAGATCAGTGGATGGCAGGTGGAGGTAGCTCCCAGCGGGCTCCATACAGGAGGCGTTTATGAATCCTATGGAAGGGGATGGCTGATTCAGCCAAAGCCAGAGGATGAAAAATTACTAAAAGCAGGTAAATGGAATAAAATGAAAATTCAGGTGGTCGGCGATGAAGTAACGACCTGGCTGAATGGACACCAGATGATATATTTAAAAGATGAAAAAATAGGAAAGGGAGAGGGACCTCTGGCCCTTCAGATACATGACGGAGGTGGCATCAAAGTTAGGTGGAAGGAAATCAGAATTCAGGTGCTGCCCTAGTGCCCTGCGCTGATTCATTACAGTTCTAGGAAAGCAGCATCCTAAAGCCAGGACACTTACCCGGTGAAAAAAATATCCTAACATAAGGCATGGGTGTAGGCCAATTCATCACAAAAAGAAATGGATAGTTTTCCATAAACATCCTGTAAATGTTTGGACAACCAGGATAAAGAAAAATGGGTGAAGTACTCCTTATTTCCTTCATGGGAGGTAGTATAGAGATTAATTATTATTTTACCAGACTTTATGGTCAATCTGGAGAAGATTCAAAAGCATGTATTACACAAATTGGAAGGTCTTTCCGAGCACCTTACCTATCATAACATAGGCCATACACTGGATGTATTGAAACAATGTCTGGTGATTGCCGGGGAAGAAGGTATTTCTTCCAGGGAAGACCTGCTTCTGCTTCAGGTAAGTGCATTGTATCATGACGTGGGTTTTATTGAAGCTTACGAGGGACACGAGGAAAAAAGTTGCCTGGTAGCGGAGGAAGAGCTGGGAGGATTTGGGTTTTCGCCTCCCCAAATAGTAACCATTTGTGGCATGATCAGATCCACCAGGATACCCCAGAATCCAGGCAGCGTTCTGGAAATGATCATCTGTGATGCGGACCTGGACTACCTTGGGCGGTCAGATTTTTATACTATTGGTGATGGTTTATACCGGGAATTTCTTCACCAGGGAATCATTAAGAATGTGCTGGAATGGAACCTGTTGCAGGTGAGGTTTCTGGAAAAGCATCAGTATTATACGAAATCCTGCAGGCAAAAAAGAGAAAGTTTCAAGCAACAGCACCTCGAAGAAGTCAGAAAAAAATGTCAGTAACTACTTGAAGTGATTATGAAATAGGTCATCAGAATAGGATCCGAGTACAATGGTAATCATGAATGGGCGGTTACATGTTGCTGCCCACGCTTCAAACATCCTGCATGACATTTTTTAGGTTCGTTGTTCTCAACCTTTTACACAAGGTTTTTAGAATTCCTTTTAATACACTGGCATTGCTCATAATGATTTCGTAAAAAGACTCTTGTTCTAGTTTTAATAAAATACATTCTTCCATGGTAGTGGCACTGGCCGACCTGGCTTCCGCATCAAGTACAGACAATTCACCCAGAATTTCATTGTCATCCAGTTCTGCCAGCGTATGCTGTCCGTCATGAATGCGAATCCTGCCTTTGTAAATAAAATACATGCAGTTTCCAACATCGCCTTTGGCAAAAATCATCACGTTCGGTTCAAAGTATTCTTCTTCAAGCATATCTGCGAGTTCGAGGAGCTCTTTTTCCGAGGTGTCCTGAAAGATGGAACTTGATTTCAGTATGATCACTTTTTCAATCAGCAGCATGCCACCTTATTTTAATATGGATAAAACATAATTTCTTGTTTCCTGTACCAGTTGTTCTTCTTTGCCCATTGGATTAGATGCGATGACAAGGGCGGCTTCCCGATTCAGCAGTTTGGGGAGCAGGTAAATGGCCACCGAACGGCTCCACGCATTGAATCCGGCTTTTTTATTGGTCACTACTTCCATGATCAGGGTATGTAATTCTGTTTCTTTTCCCACGTGTTCAGACAACTGGTTTTGATCGAGGTCGCTGCTTAATTCAATAAAATAAAGCACCCCACTAAAAAATTTTTTTGGAATGGTCATTTCAAGCAATTCAATCGCATTGGCGACCTTTGTAGTATTCTCCAGTTTGTAAACGTTCAAAAACTGGTCGATCTGCTCCCGGTTATACATCAGGGCACACGCCTTCAGCACCGTTTCCATATTTTCCTTTATTTCTGATACCAGCGCATCAGATAACAGCTGGGCTGGTACATGCAGGTGCAGGTTAAAAAAACAGTCCACCTTGGACTTCATGTGGTGCAGTCTTTTTTTCAGCCATTCTTCCACTTCATGTCTCCGGGGATTGATATTCGCTTTCTTTTTCCATAAAGCATCGATAATAGCATCCTGCCTGTTGACGTCTTTGTCAAATAATGCAAAAAGGAAATCGTCGGATCTGGTTCCTTTTACTCTACCTGCTGCCTTTACCACCTGGTGAATTTCTTTATCCGACAAAATCCTGGAAGTGATGTAAGGCTCGCCGAATATGAGGTCACCATAGTCTGCGAGGGCTTTTTCCAATGAAAAGTAAGCATGTTGCTCTACCGCAACGGAAAATACTTCCTCAAATAAAGAATAGTCTTTCACTTTACCTGTGGTTTCTATGGCCTTCCTGATCACTAGTGGAGATGTATGGTACAATAAAGGTTGTAACAATGTGGTGTACCGGATCAGAGGTGCCTGCTTCATGACCTCCATAGCTACCAGCAATTCTTCTACCTGATCACTCCTGCATAGGAGTGTAAGTTCTGAAAGTATCAGCTCTTTGGCAGATTCATCTTTCCTGGATGATAAACCAATGAGTGCTGCTTTTTTATGATGGATGTTCAGTGGATGGAGCCGCTCCTTCCACATGGTGGTATCTTTTGTATCCAGACAGAACAAGGCCTTATATAGCATGGGTGTGATGAGTTCTGGCTGGGTGAGTTGTTTGTATAGAATCGGGAGGGCACTGGTCATTTGGTTGCTGATGATTCTGTCCAGCACATATTCGCGAACCTGTCCGGAGGGATGATGTTGCAGATGGCTGAGTAAAACAGAAAAAATTCCAGAATACCGCGAACGTTCCAGCAGGTTGAGGGCATTGATCACTTCCTGCGGCTTGTTACTATTCGACTTGCGGATCAAGAGGGTGAATACAGCGTCATCATTCAGGAATAATTCTGAACCGGTGAAGATGCCTCTCTTCAGGGAGCCGACAAGGGTCTGGATATATTCGTTCCTGATCAGAAAAACTACGCCGATCCAGAGCAGAAGAAATAAGAACATGGCCTTGGATAAGAAAAGTATGGATATATCAGGTTGGTTCTGTAAATAAAAAAGAAGGAAGATGCCTACAGACAGGAGGGCAACAGGAAAGGTATAACCCTTTGCCAGGAGGTGGCCACGGAGGCGATCGTGAGGTTTTAATGGCTGGAATAAAATAAAAAAAACAGGTTCCTGCACACTGGAACGGAGCACTTCAATCAACAAAACCATGCAGCCAAAAATATACAGGTGAGAACTCATTGAACCATTAGAAAGGATGACCACCGCATTGATAATCAGCAATAGGAGTGGTGTGATCATGAGGGAATTCAACAATCCGATACGTGATATCATACGACTGCTGAGCAGCACTTTGATGAGAATGGCAAAAACACGGCCACCTGCAAAAAACACGGCAATAAAACTTGCCAGCTCCTGCTGATGCTTATATTTTAATTTGATCTCGGCAAGAAAAGTGAAATCAACAAAAAGAAAAATAATATAGGCCAGGAGCGATACCAGGGAAATGAATAAAACGAGTTTGCTGTCGAAGGTGCGGATGATCAGTTTGCCAAGTGAAAAGTTTTCTTTACGCTCCTGTTGTGAAGAAGTATCGTGAGCAAAATGACCGGGATGGTGAAGGTGTCGGTTAAGTTTTTTGATTAGAAACCAGCAACAAAACAAACTGGCCACAGGGATCCACAACAGGTTGATGATATCAGTTACCTGTACCAGCACCGACACAAAAAGATAACCAATCATCTTGGCAGGAATATCACCAGCACCTACAATGGAAAAAACTCTTTTACTTTCCCTTACATTGAAGAGCAGCGCGGACATGCCCCAGAAAGCATATCCGATGAGCATATAGATCAGCGCATTCCAGGCGGCGAGTAAAAGGATCAGCCAGTGGTGGGAGAATATTTTGAGGATGCACCAAAAAACAATAGTAGATACCAGTGAAAAAATAACAACCAGTTGCAATACCCGTGCAGGTTCGTATGTTTTTTCACAATAGGCATATGCTTTATTGAACATCAGGATCAGCAGTGCCGAAACAATAAACACTTTGGGCAGGTCATTGATGGAAAAAGCAGTGAGAAAAAGCGTCAGTGAGGCAGTATATAGAAATGCGGTAGCTATACCCAAAGCAAATTGAACAAAGAAAAGGTGCTTGACGAGCCGGGCTTCGCCTTGCTTAATGTTCAGCAGCATTAAAAGGCCTTTCATCATGAGCAGCGATTTTGGTAAGACAACCGGAAAAGCTACTACTAATTTAATTTACAGGCACTAATTATCCATAATAAATTCAGAAGGTGATAAGAAGATCAGCCAATGGAAAGCTTTGTCCAAGCGAGGTTTGGACCAGGTGCTGAAGGTTATAAAAAGCAGGAAGTGTCTTTGAAATAATCTGAAAGTCGCAGGATCTTACCTTCATTATTGAAAGTGAAATCAGTAACCAGTTCATTGCTGTATGGCTTTCCATTGATGGTGCCCCACGAAGAAGAGATGCAAAGGCCCCTGTTTTCGCTCAGCTGAAATACTTCATTCACTTTCCAGTTAAGGTCCTTATACCTTCTGAATATGGCACGGAACTGCGCAATAATTCGGCTGCTTCCTTCAACAGGTTGCCCGGGTGGTATCCAAACCTGGCTTTTCTCAACAAACCAGTTGGATAGCTGTTTGGTGTCTTTAGTATCCAGGTCAGTCATGAAAGCCACACACCTGTTTTTTATATCCATATTATTCATGACCAGCATCACCGAGATACGAAAACAAATCAAATGGAGATTGGTTGTTGCTGTAAAAACTTGTTAAGGGGTGATTCATTCAACTTAAATAATTTCAGGGAGATCAGAACAGCTTAATAATCAGGTATTTTTCTAAAAAGTGAGCCGTATAAAAAAGGATCAGCATCAACCCTACACTTTTTAATACCAACAGTACTTTCGGGGCAGGCTTATAAAAACGCAGGTTAGAAATAATATTGTAGGTCATTAGTAAAGGTAATTCTACATAGGTGGTATCCATTTCGGGCCAGATAAACTTCAACAATGCTACAGCGCTTACCATTAAAAAGAAAAATGAAACCATGTATAACATCAGCACGGCAGATTCGGCATAATTATATTTTGATTTCATAAAAAACAACCATGTGATCAATGCATAAAAAGGAAGCAAGACCACATGCAACAACACCATGTACTGATGAAAAAACTGCGCTTCGTTCAGGTCACCAGCTTCATAAAACCTGTGAAGCGCCAGGTTGATCCAGTAGCGAGACACTGCAGCTACGGTAGCACAAATGAAAAACATGGAGAAGGGCTTCTGGTACCTGTTCCGATTTCCTTCTATGTAATCTTTCTGCATATCTCCGGGCATGGTAATCAGTTTTTTAATTGTATAACCAATCCCCTTATCAAGGTGTGTAAAAAAATGAAATACATCATGAAGCAGGCTTTTACCTGTGATGCGCTTTATTTCAAATGCGTGGCCGCAATGACAACAATAAAGATCCATTCCCTTTGTACCGCAGATTTTGCATATTTGGTTCAACCCGTGAGAAGACATAGAACTAAAATAAGGATATCCTGCCTTTGTAGTAGACTTCATTAGTACAACTATAAACATGAAGGGAAA
>JANLYU010000192.1:0-3888 GCA_031365785.1 Flavisolibacter sp.
CTAGTGAGCAACCTACTGGAAAATGCCCATAAGTATTCAGCAAAAGATACCCCTATAACCATACGATTGGGCGTTCATAAAGAAATGATGCAACTGGAAGTCTTAGACCAGGGTCAGGGAATCAGTGAAGCAGAAAAGAAAAATGTATTTAGAAAATTTTATCGCACCGGCAATGAACAAACCCGCCGCACGAAAGGGACAGGCCTTGGCTTATACCTGTGCAAAAAAATCACTGAAGACCACGGGGGGTTCATCTTCATTGAAAATAATCAACCACAAGGGAGTAATTTTATTGTCGGTTTTCCGGTTTAATCAAACATTATGTTCAATCCTTCCATGCCATCTATTCTTTTGGTTGAAGACGAGGAAAACCTCCACGAAGCACTGAAGTTAAACCTGGAACTGGAAGGGTATCAGGTTACGTCGGCCTACGACGGAATTGCAGCCATGAAGGCTGTTCACGATGAATATTTTGACCTCATTATCCTTGACGTCATGATTCCTGAGATTGATGGTTTTCATGTTACCCAAAACATCAGACTCACCAATACGGAAGTACCCATTCTTATTCTAAGTGCGCGCGATACCAGCGGAGACAGGGTGTTGGGACTAAAAAAAGGCGCTGATGATTATCTTACCAAGCCCTTCAACCTTGAAGAGTTATTGCTAAGAGTACAAAAGCTGATCCTGAAAAATAAAAGGCTTCAGGATAAATCAAGTGTGGGTGAAGTATACAATTTTGGGGGCCATCATGTGGATTTCAAAGCACAGCAGGCCACTACAGCCGGTGGTCAGAAGATTGACCTGAGTAAAAAGGAATCCATGCTGCTCAAACTCCTGATTGAAAATAAAAATGAAGTTGTGCCCAGGGAAAAAATCTTACAGTCTGTATGGGGGTATAATGTATACCCTACCACAAGGACCATCGATAATTTTATTTTGAATTTCAGGAAATACTTTGAAGTGGATAGTCGCAATCCAAAATATTTTCATTCTGTTAGAGGGGTTGGTTATAAGTATGCAGAATGATTGCCCATTATTTTTCCTAACAACACAACCGTCCGTTTTTTTACATCTTCTTTTTTGTTTTCCCTCTGAGTGGTTGCATAAAAAAGGATCTGACAGTCTTCGCGGATCTGGCTGATCTCCTGGGCATATTTTTGAGAGCGCTGGGGATAGTGGAGAAGAATTCTATCAAGAATTTTTTGAATGCCATTATAAACTTGTCTTTCAGTAAAACGGCTGGTATCCATAGCTTCCAATTCAATTAATAGATCACCTGAAATGTTTTTCTGTCGGTGCGCTTTACTACGAGCTATGCTGAAACCCAATATCACTGCACCTGAAATCACCAGCAACACCACCATGAAGCGTAGCCAGGAAATAGGGCTCCTCATCTTCCCAGGTGGTGGTGAAATATGGATGTGATAGGGGCTTTGTTGTACGTCCACTTCATAGGATGGGGTGATCAATTTCCTGAATTTTCCGGATAGGGGATCAAAAAAAGAAAAGCTGATGGGTGCAAGATGGAAGTGTCCTGCACTGTCTGTGGTAAAAATAAAATGGTATTGCCGCATACCTTTTGTGGGAACAGAATTCTTATCTATATGATCTGTTACCTGTGGTTCAAACACATCAAAGGTGTGTGGCCATTGAATCGTAGGAGGTGAAAATTGTAAAAAATTACCACTGCCACTGATACTGACAACTAAATGTCCCTGTTTGCCGGTACTATACATAGAATCAGTCATCACCGCCTTCATAGTAAAATAGCCAACAGCTCCTGAGAAATTTTCAGGCCTTCCTTTTGGTAGTGGTTTCACAGTCAGGATTACGGACGGGGAAGACAACACGGTATCGATACTCCTCCTGTTTCCATTGGCGCTCGAATCTCCAAATTCTACTTTGTTGGTGAGTTGCATGGGATCGATCACCAGCTTTCCTGATACAGAAGGATACAGGAGAAGTTTTCTCAAAACCGCTGTATTAAAAATTTTCCCCTTGAGAGTATCCACTGCCAGGTGGGCTTCGTTGATGTCCAGCATATCCATCACGCTGCATCCATAAAGACTGGGTGAATTAATTACCTCTGAGGTGGACTGCAGGCGGGAATACAGGGTAAAAGTAACCATCACAGGTTCGCCCGTAAAACATTCCTTCCGGCTAACTTCTGTTTTCACAAACAGGTTGCCGGTAATTAATTGTTTTAAATCAGTTGTTGATTTCGGGACATACAGCGACGCATCCGTAAAACTGGAACGTGCTGTAAAGCTGGCTTTTTGTGCAGGCAGTACATGAATCCACTGATCACTGCTTTTTTGTTCCACTTTATTTTTGAACCGTACCACCAAGCCACTTATCATTTGTGCGCCTCTTCCGGTAGGCACTAGCGTATAGGTGATATTTTTAACCGGAAGAAGGGTTCCATTTACCATCAGCTGACCTCTGTATTCATGTGGGCCGCTTACCAGTTTGAAATGATTGAAGCCTGGGGTCTCTATACTCACCAGATCCTCTGGCGAGGTAATGATATACTGTACCAGAAAAGCATTACCTACGATCACAGGCTGACCAGGTACTATGGTCTGTATCCTTTGCGCCTGCAAAGTACACGAGCAGCATCCTAAAATGATCATCAAAGAAAGCCAAGTCATTTTTCAAATTGTAGAACACCTGTATGGTAGGCAACACCTTCACAGGTCGCCCAGCTGAGGTCGAATCAAAATTTCTTCTACCACCGCCTGGGCCGATAGCTGCGTGGCTGAATATACCATTGCGGCAATATCATTCGTTTCCATAATTCTTTCCTTTGCTACTCCACTCCCCTTCCACGAATCGGTGTATACAGCTCCTGGCAGGATTGCCGTGACCTTAATTCCAAGTGGCTGCAATTCCCTTCTGAGGTTTTTAGTAAATCCAAGGAGCGCAAATTTACTGATGCTGTAGGCGCCACCATTGGGGTAGGCATCCAGGCTGGCAATGGAACACACCGTAAATATGTGACCGGATTTTTGTGACATCATTTTTGGAAGCAGGGTTCGTGTAGTATGATACGCGCTGTAAAGATTTACTTCCATCATGGCTTCCAGCGCTCCTTCCCGCTCATCAGAAATATTTCCCTGGATAAAACTGCCTGCATTATTCACCAACACATCAATCCTTGCTCCCTGGTTCAAAACCCACTCGCCAAATAAACGGGGCTCGGAAGGTTTTCCAAGATCAAAGGGTTTTCCATCAATATTGACATGAGGAAATTTGGTCTTCAATTCATAGAGGGTACTCAAAAGACCTTCATTACTTCTTGCACTCAGGTACAGGTCATAACCATGCGAAGCGAATATTTCCGCAACTGCTTTACCAATTCCCCTTGAAGCGCCTGTTATTACAGCATTCATTTTGTTCCGCTATTTTTGCACCCCCAAATCTACTTTGTATTTGGGCAATGTACTATGAAATACAAACACCTCTTTTTCGACCTGGATCATACACTTTGGGATTTTGATGCCAATGCGAGATCTACTTTGAAACAATTGCATCTCGACCTCCAGCTTGCCGAAAAGGGGGTCCATGATTTTGAAATTTTCCATAATAATTACCTGCATCACAATGAAAAATTGTGGGCTCGTTATAGAAATGGTTTTATCAAACAGGAAGACCTGAGGCTCAAACGCATGTGGCTGACCCTTCTGGATTTTCAAATTGCTGATGAAGCGCTAGCACGTCAGCTGAGTGAACTTTTTTTGCAGCTGCTTCCCGCCCGCACCCTACTTTTTCCGGATACCAAGGAAGTGCTCCAGTATCTTACCGATAAAGGTTATTACCTGCACCTGATTACCAATGGATTTGAAGAAACCCAGCAAGGAAAACTGAAAAATTCGGGGCTTCACC
>JANLYU010000195.1:0-14222 GCA_031365785.1 Flavisolibacter sp.
CCATCATTAAAAGCATTTCATTTCCCGGAAATAAAACCAGGCACTTGCTGGGGATGGCAAAAATGGTCATGGTAACTTTTGGTGGCAATATACCCATGACTGTAAGTGAACTGGTGCAATTGCCAGGAGTAGGTAGAAAAACAGCCCATGTGATTACATCCGTCATCGATCAGCAACCCAATATGGCGGTAGATACGCATGTCTTCAGGGTGTCTGCAAGGATTGGTTTAACATCAAATGCAAAAACACCACTTCAGACAGAAGTGCAATTGATAAAATATATTCCAGTGGAGCTGGTTCGTAAATTCCATCACTGGCTGATCTTGCATGGACGATACATATGTCTGGCCAGAAATCCCCGGTGTGGCCAGTGTGGCCTTAAGCCCGTGTGTAAATATTACCACATTCTCCAAAAAAAGGACATGCGCCAATCGTATGAGCCTTAATCAACCTGAATTTTAATTGTTTGATCGGACCTCAAATCGCTACGATTTTGTCAGTTGACTGTCATCTGGATGCATCTGCTATCATGATTCTTATCCCTTTATTTAGTACCTACATGAACATCAGTTCCATGATGTCTATTTCTGAACAGCAATGGTTCGCATCATGCCTGGTAAGTTCTCAGGATGCCAGGCATTATCATCGGCTATAAAGTAATTTGAAAAGGATAAACAACCTTTTAAAATTTATCTGACCTTTATAAAGAAATTTGCTGAGACCGCTTTTTTGGCTTGGAGGTTGATTTGATTATTATAGTAGCTTTTTATGATTTAAGCGGTTATCTTTTACTTCTAAAGTACTCATATGACAAAAGTTTTAAATACCCATCACCAATTCAACAGCCTTCTTTCATTACAACCGCTGGTTACAGTTCTAAAAAGAATGGTGGCTGAGGGAAAGCCAGGGGCCAAAAAATTATATCTTGGGCTGATCAGTGAAATAGAATCCAAACCAGAGCTGCTTCAACCCCTGAGTAATGCTTCCCCGCTTTCCAAAGATGCGGAACTGGTGGAGTCCCTTTTGTCAACAATTTTTCCTCCGTCCACTACATCCAACCAGGGCATATATGCCATTACTTTCCCTTTTAGGTCTGAGACGGTGTATGCATCCCCGGGTTTTAAGGATTTATTTATTAAAGAAGGTTCCAGCGAAATCAGTTTTTCCGATGAGGATACCAAAATGGACATACAAAAGGCCACCCGCAGTCTGGCTTACAATCTGATTTTAAAAAAATATTATAAACATCCCGTTCCTGTTACGACCACTTCAGTTCATGCGATGAAGGACGCCAATAGTCTGACTCATTACTATGAATTAAAACTGAATGCGCAATTTGTAAATGTAGATTATGCTGATAAAGGATATTCCGTACCTAAAGATTTTTCACCCCAGCAAACACTTGACCTTGAAGAACTGAAAGCTAAATTTCCATTGGATCATTTCAGGTTTGAAGGAATGGTAGTCATTGAAGTGAACGACATCACCCAGGACCAGGTAATTGTAGAAATTAAAACCGCACTTCTAAATATCAACTCATTTTCTGACGTAACGGTGTACGATCATCTTCAGCAACATGTGCAAAGCCTGATTGGATTAAAGAATGTAAAGATTGGCATTACACCATTCTTCAAAATGAATGACTATTACCTGCATACGGAAAGTCTTTATAAAAACAGTTTGTTGTTTAGAAATGAAGAAGCGATGCAGCAAAAAGACAAGGTCAATGACGAATGTCAACAGGTTTTTCACGGTAATGTACAGCCGATATTATTTGAGATCCTGAATGAAGCCAGTACCATCAGCAACCCGCTGCTGAAATATTATTATGCACAGGGCGCTAAAAGTCTCATTCTCTGCCCGATGAAGGGAGATACAGGAGACCTGATTGGATTGCTGGAGGTCATGAGCCTGAAGGAAGGAGAATTGCAGTTCCATCATCTGAATGTGATGCATCCTGCTATCCAGCTCTTTACGTTTGCACTTGAAAAGAGCCGCGAATCCATTGAATTACAGATCGACAAAATGATTAAGGAACATTTTACAGCTATCCAGCCTGCTGTGGAATGGAAATTTACAGAAGCAGCCTTTCAATACATTCAACACAGGGAATTAAGCGAGCTGGCGAAAATGCCCAATATAACTTTTGATGAAGTTTATCCTTTGTATTCGGCTATTGATGTGCGGAATTCTTCTACAGAAAGAAATAATTCCATCAAGCTCGACCTGCTGGAACAACTCAACCTGGCCAAATCTGTTTTGAATAAGGCGATTAAAGCTGTGGAATTCCCTTTATTAAAAGAAACCTTACACCGGATTGACAAATATATGGCCTCAGTAACGGAGAACCTTTTATCTGATGATGAATTATTGATTTACGACTTTCTGCAGCACGACCTGGATGCGCTTTTCAAAAACCTGAGCCATCTGCGCCCGGAATTGAAAAAAATGATTAATACTTATTTTACTGAACTCGATCCGCAGCGAGGTGTCATATACCACCATCGTAAGGAATATGAAGAAAGCATCACCCGTATCAATGATGTACTGGATCGATTTATTGACCAGGAACAAAGGGATGCGCAGGATGTATACCCCCACTACTTTGAAAGGTATGTAACTGATGGAATTGAATTTAATATTTATGTGGGCCAATCTCTTTCACCACGCCAGCCATTTAATGAAATTTATGTTCGCAATCTGAAGTTGTGGCAACTGACACTTTTAGCCAAAGCTGCAAGGCTGACGAATATGCTTGAAAAAAGACTCAGCCTTCCGATGCAAACGACCCAGCTCATTTTGGCGCATTCCATTCCTTTATCCATTAGTTTCAGAAGAAAGGAAAGGAAATTTGATGTGGATGGGGCTTATAACATCAGGTATGAAATCGTAAAAAAGAGAATTGATAAAGTGCACCTTAAAGACAGCGATGAAAGGTTAACACAACCAGGAATGGTAGCCATTGTTTACTCGCAAAGCAAAGAACTGGAAGAATACATGAAGTTTATTGAATTCCTTCAAAATGAGAATCTTTTGGGTGATCATGTGGAGCACCTCGAACTGGAAGATACACAGGGTATCAGCGGATTGAAAGCCTTGAGGGTGGATGTGAAACTAAGTGCTGAAAACCCAACTGCAACAAAACTAGAATTGTCAAAAGTTACTTCTCAGCAGCTATTAAGGAAATAATTGCCTAAGCATCTTTGTTTGAATGCAGCTCATTCTGATCATTCCTCTAGAACTGGAATCCGAAAGTAAGTCGTGGGAGCAGGTCTTCTTCCACGGAGTGTGCCAGTGACAACGCCAGCACAAAACGTTTAATCGGAGAAATCCATACGCCGGCGCCAAAAGCATCATGCCACTTCTGGGAATTCATTCCATCTGCCCAAACTCTTCCCACATCATTGAATACCGACATTCCAAAAGATCCGGGGAAGAGATAGGTACTGAAATCAAATAACTTCACCCTCAGTTCCGTGTTATTGTACAGCATACTCCTGCCTGCAAACCTTTGCTTACGGTATCCCCTAAGGTTTTCGGTACCGCCCAGGTACATTGCCTGTGGAAATTCATATTTACCATAGTTTTTGGCCCATCCAAACCGCATGGCCAAAACCAGTTTGGTTCTGCTATACAAACTCATATAAATACGCATGTCTGCGTTGGTCTGAACAATATTATGAGAAGCATTATTCAACCCGAACAAGGGCCGGGCTCCCAAATCAAGAACGAACCCGCGAGTTGGATTCTGTTCGTTGTTTTTGGAATTGATATCTAACCTGATATCACCTCCGACATAACTACTTTTTTTATAAATGCTGCCGTCATTAAGCGGAATAAACTCCTTCGTTACATAACGATTGGCGTTATCTGCTGAATCAAGGGTAAAGTACTGGAACGTGGGTCCGAAATTAATCCGCATCCACGACTGCAACTGCCGGCGCATGTAAACAGAAACATTACTGATGTCATACCTCGCGCGGTAATAAAAAGTTTTATTGGTGCGATTTTTATCGAATACAGTATTGTTGCCGATACCAAAGAAATTGGTCACATTTACCGGAGCTCTGAAATCGCCGCGTATTAAAATATCATTGTTGCGGAACACTTTGATAAAATCCGCTTCATACTTGAAATGCATGGAACCCGTTTTAATAGCATAACTACCCAATCCATACTGGCGCATGCTGTAGGGCTCCTTGCGGAATCCCTGCTTTACATATTGCATATCAGCGCCTAAGAATATTCCGTCATCGATATTATATTCAAATGCAACGCCTGGCTTTACATAATTATATTTAAAATTCAACCGGTTGTAACGATTTACCTGCGGATCAGGAATTACAATCTTTCTGAATTTCGTAGCACCCGAAAATGTATTTTTTTCAAAAGATGCGTCATAGGCCATTACTTTTTTCCCAGCACCATTGTT
Organism: Flavisolibacter sp.; assembly: GCA_031365785.1. Taxonomy (GTDB): domain Bacteria; phylum Bacteroidota; class Bacteroidia; order Chitinophagales; family Chitinophagaceae; genus Flavisolibacter. The sequence goes on from JANLYU010000195.1 coordinate 4,433, forward strand.
GACGAATTCATCATTACCTGAACCGCCCACTACTCTTACCTTAATCCTGGAGTTACCACCGTTCACGATAAATTTGTCGTCATTGTTCAATCCGAATACCCATAATTCCTTTGTAATTCCCGGATCAAAAGTCCGGTCGTAAGTGACCCCTCCAACTACTGAGTCTTTGGATAATTTATTGATGACCACTCTTACCTGACCACCACTTTTAGTGATCGTAAACTGGTCTTTTTGATTGGTACCAATGATGGTGACATTTCGGGAAAGAAATTTGTAGTAATCATCCATTTCCTTAGAAAAATACTTCCGTCTTTTTTTAAGTGTGGCGATGATGCTATTCACAGAATAACGCTGAATTTCAGGTGGTTGCTGATGCAACGCGGTTTCAATCACCTCGTCAGTCATTGCTTTCAGGAACGTATCTGTTTGCTGGTGCCATTCATCTCTTGTGAGTTCGGTCAGGAAGGTCCGGTCAAAATTCCTGGCAGCCCTGTTGAAGGTTTTGATATTAATTGCTTTGGCCCTGAAGCCCTGTAGTTCAGGCACCAGCCAGGGTTTTCTGATCAGATGAGGCAACAAACCCTGGTTGGTAAAGAATACCTGGTCCCTGTCTTTGGGAATGGGATAATAAATCTTTCCCTTGCCGGTATCCCTGGTAGCCCACAGCCACTGTCCCTCATGGCGGTCAAGATCCATTACAAAATTGTCAAGCAGCCTGGCCCTGAGCACCGCTTTCTGGTCCACATGATCGTCGTGATCCTTTGCCAGCCTTAATACCAGTTCATCGGTATTATCAGTTTTTTTGATTCCGGCGGGTTCTCGCTCTTCCATCAGCGCCATCATTTTTTTAAAATCAGCACGGAAGCGGTCCAGGCGGGGATCGTCGGGCAGGTACACCAATCTGTTCTTTAAATAGGGAATACCAGCAGCTTTAGAAAATGTTTCCATAGACAATGCTCCGTATGGATAAGAAGCAGAAATAGCGTCTTGAACCACATCTCTGAACACGGTTTGCCGCAAGTCCGCAGGGATAGCTGCCTCCGGATTTTTGATGATCGACCTCAGTGCCCATTCTTTCCCTGTGCTGTCTTTTATCCGGAGTGATTTTGTTTGTTTGCCTCCACCTTGTTTGGTTGGGGTTAAGCCACCCATTTCCTTGGACATATTTAAAACGGGAATTCTCACCGGTTGCGTCCACTCTTTACGGTAATTTCTTCCGATCAGGAATTTCTTAAACCCATTCCCTTTCAATCGGGCGTCTGCTGCCAACACCATGATAGAATCAAATACTGGCTTAGTAGTGTCGAGTGTAGCTTTGGGAGTTACCGGAACAATATTTTTCAGGGAAGTAGTGAAAGTCGCATCTTTCATATTTCCGCTATGAACATTATAAAATTTTACATCCACCTTGCCACTGTTCCACACTTCAATCATGGAAAAACCAAGGGTGACATCAGAGAACAATTTGAATTTTCCTTCTGAAGCTCTTGTTGAATTAACCCCTGCCCCGCTGATGATGTAAGGAATACTGTCCCTCATCAGCATCTGAAGGCTGTGATCATGGCCAGAAACCACAATAGGATTGGGATGGTTCCTAATGGCTTCCAGTATTACTTTAGCCATAGATTTATATAGAGGATGTTTCAGGTCCTGTACATTGCCGAAAACGCCCCGGGTTAAAGGATAGATGGAACCCAGAACAGGAAGCGGGATATATAATTTAGGGTAAACTGCAGTCAATGGGAAAATGTGTTCTTTCCAGGTATAGTCACCTCCATGCACCCCATAGGACAAAAGAGGGTGGTGCAACGCTACGATCAGTAAATGATTAGGATGGGCCGCAGCAATCTCAGTGAGTTGCGTTTGAAATTCATCGATGGTTTTTGCATCACAATTGGAACCAGGTCCGGGCTTATCGTGCAGGTAAAGAAACCACTGGCTGTCGATCAGGGCCATCACGATTTTATCAGACAACTCAACAGTGATGGGCCCGGGACATCCGTTCAAAGGCCATGCCTTTATATTTTTCTGCTCCTGTGAATTGATATAATCCTGTTGATTGATGGCTTGTTCCCATCCCCCCAATTTTCCATTGCGCCAGTCGTGATTACCCGGTATAAAAAATGCTTTTGCCTTTTTCCCTTTCACCAGGCTCATTTCATAATCAATTATTTTCTTAGCAAGTGGATATCCCGGATCACCTTCCAATGGAAGGCCCAGCGGGTAAATATTATCACCCAAATAAAGGATGGTATTTTTTTCATCATTCCAATCCACATTTTTTTTTAACCAGTCGATGACCGGGTGTCCGTTTCCAACTATTTCACCTGCATCACCCAGCAAAAAAACCCGTTGGTTGATAGTATCTTCCTGGCAACTTCCTGGAAATGCAATGCCTATAGCAAAAAAGAAAATCAACATTCTTTTCATGTACACCTTTTTTATTTTTTCTTGTCGTTTTGAAAGTGAAAGACCTGCAGGGTTGGTTTTCCATATTTACCCTCATTGGAAATGTACATATCCCCATTGGGTGCAAAGGCGATCCCTTCTGCCTGTGGATCTTCATCAGGATTCAGGTGATAGCCTTCTATGACCTTACCACGGGTATCTGTGATCACCAGGGCATTCCCTGCAGAAGACAAAATATAAAGTTTTTTGTTCATGGGATGAATGGCCGCTGCCGACGGGTCGAACTTAACATCATTGTCCTTCATCACTTTTTTTACTTCTTCAGTACTGATTTCAAAAAAAGCAGTGGTGTCAAAGCTGTGGGTCTCCAAATCAAAACGAAAGGCTGAACGTATTTGTTTACCCTTGTCAAAGGAGCAGGTCTTACAAATCATCACCAGGCTTTTGACAGAAGGGTCGTAATACAGGGATTCAAAGTCATTTTGATCAGAAGACCAAAAAGGAAAAGACTGGTTTACGGTGGAATCCTTCTGGCTGTTATTCACTTCATGAATGGTTCCGTTACTGCTCAAAAGATAAACCGTTTCATTTACTTTAACAAGATCTTCCAGATCAGAATCAGGGCCTACTACCTTGTCAGTATAGTCCTTCAGTTTAGGTTTTTTCACATTCAATTCGAATATTTTTTCCTTACTGTCGCAAATAGCCAGCAAAGTATTATGATCATTATTATAGGTAATTCCAGATATTTCGTTGAGAACTTTGCCCAATTCCAGCTTTTGAGGAGTGTTGATATGATATCCTTCAGGGGAACTGTAACTTTGGTGATGGCAGCTTATTTGTAACGTTGCGGCACATACGAGGACAATTGACAGTAAAATCGGGCATTTGGTTTGAGTGAACTGTTCCATCATTTATTAAATTTACTTATCAAACAACGCACCACATGAACGAAACCCACGAACAAATTTTATCCAAAGCACGTCATTTTGTAACCGAATTGTTTGCCAATCAGGTGAAACCACTGTTTGTATTTCATAACATGGATCATACGGAAGCTGTTGCTGATGCCGCCAGTCAAATGGCAGATTATTACCGGTTGAATGATGAGGATACATTTGTCTTGTTGATATCGGCATGGTTTCATGATACAGGCTATTCTTCAGGGCGCCCTGAAGGGCACGAAGAAGTGAGCATACAGATTGTCACGAAATTTCTTCATGAAAATCATGTTGAAGATAATCATATACAAAGGATTATATCAGCGATCCAGGCTACCAGGATGCCACAGTCCCCAATCAGCCAGGTAGAGAAGATCCTTTGTGATGCTGACCTTTCACATTTGGCTACGCCGGATTACAAAGCAACCAGCCAGCTATTGAAACAGGAAAGGGAAAATCTCCTCAGTAAAAAGATCACCAAAAAGGAATGGAGACAGGGAAATATCAGGTTCCTGGAAAGTCATAAATATTATACTGAATACGGCCTGGAATTCATGGAGCCCAAGAAAATGGAAAACCTGGTGGTTTTAAAAAAGAAAAGCCATGATAACCAGGAGGAGGAGCAAAAAGTGGAAGCCTTTCCCTACATCTCCAACATCCCCACCAAGGAGGATGAAAAAGCATCCGCGAAAAGTACAGAAAGGGGGCTCCAAACCATGTTCAGAATTGTGTCCGGCAATCACCTCCGGTTAAGCTCCATGTCGGATAATAAGGCACACATCATGATCTCCGTGAATTCTATTATTCTTTCTATTATCATCTCAGTTTTGTTTGGAAAGCTGGCTTATTATCAGGAATACATTACGCCAGCCTGCATCCTTCTTTCGGTATGTCTGGCCTCTATGACATTTGCCATCCTGGCTACCCGACCATCCGTGAGTGAGGGTAGGTTTACCGAAGAAGACATCCGGAATAAAAAAACCAACCTTTTATTCTTTGGTAATTTTTACCGCATGCAGCTGGATGATTACCAGTGGGCCATGAACCAGATGATGAAGGATGGTGATTATTTATACAACAGCATGGTAAAGGATGTTTATTTTCTGGGTGTAGTGCTGGCTAAAAAGTACAAATTTTTGAGAATCTCATATACCATCTTCATGGTGGGACTAATCGTTGCGGTGATTGCTTTCGCGGTTGTGGCTGTTGTTTCCAATGGCAGCACAGCTTCCGCAGCATCTGTACCTATTATTGATTATTAATGGCGAACCTCCTCCAAAAGATCCCATAGCACGATTTAGACCTTTGTTGTTCTGGTTCCCCTTTATGAATGGTGAACGGGAGCAACGCCTCCGCCTCTTGGTAAAGGGGCCGCTGCAGGAACCATTAATTTTTTGATCGCTTCTATTAATTCAGCTTTTGTAATAGGCACTCCCATAATCTTATTAAAGGCTTTTGCATCCACCAGGTATTGATCCCTTATAATTTTTACCAGCTGCCCGTTATTGATTTCAGGTATCAACACCGTTTGATACCTGGATAATAACTCGCCCAGGTTCTTTGGAAATGGACGCATATAACGAAGATGGGCATGCGCTACACTATGGCCTTCCTGTAATAATTCCTCAACGGCAGTTTTGATCACCCCATAAGTAGATCCCCATCCCAAAATCAATACTTCTCCGGTTGCAGGACCATTATCTAATTCCTGCAAGGGTATATGATCCGCAATTTTATCTACTTTTTCCTGCCTGATCTTCACCATCAGCTGGTGGTTCTCCGGGTCATAACTCACATTACCGGTTATATTTTCTTTTTCCAAACCGCCGATCCTGTGTTCCAGACCAGGGGTTCCGGGAAGTGCCCATGGACGCACCAGCTTCTCATCGCGCTGGTAAGGCTGAAACTTTGTTTCACCATGTCCAAGTTCAGTTTTGAAGGACACCTTTATGGGTGGAAGTTGATCAGAACTGGGAAACTTCCAGGGTTCAGCACCATTGGCAATGTACCCATCACTCAAAAAAATCACCGGCGTCATATGCTCTACAGATATGCGCACAGCTTCATACACGGCTTCGAAGCAATCACTGGGAGTAGAAGCAGAAATAACAGGCATGGGCGATTCGCCATTACGGCCATAATAAGCCTGCAAAAGGTCACTCTGTTCGGTCTTTGTGGGTAATCCTGTTGAAGGACCGCCTCTTTGCACATCAATAACAATCAAAGGAATTTCAAGCATCAGTGCTAATCCCATCGCCTCAGCTTTCAAGGCCATCCCCGGACCTGAAGTAGCTGTTACTCCAAGATGTCCTCCATAACTGGCTCCGATGGCAGCTGTAACTCCAGCAATTTCATCTTCTGCCTGAAAAGTTTTGATCCCAAAATTCTTATGTCTGCTGAGTTCATGTAAAATGTCTGAAGCAGGTGTAATTGGATATGTTCCCAAAAAAATGGTGAGTCCACTTTTAACAGAAGCAGCAATAAGTCCATAAGCCAGTGCCTGATTTCCCATGATGCTTCTGTAACTCCCGGCTTCGATCTTTGCTTTTTCTACACTGTATTGTGTGGTGAAAGTTTCTGTAGTATCTCCATAATTATAACCTGCGTGCAGGGCTTTTAAGTTACTGTCGAGGATCTCTGGTTTTTTGGAGAATTTTTCCTCCAGGAATTGTTCGGTATTGGCCATTTCCCTTCCATACATCCAATAGAGGAACCCGAGAACAAACATATTCTTGGCCCGGTCTTTTTCCTTGGTTCCCATCTGGTGATCCTTCAAAGCTTCCCGCGTGAGTTTGGTGATATCAATTTTGATGACCTCATAATTATCCAAAGAATCATCCTCTATTGGATTGATGCCGTCTGGGTAATTGGCCAATCGCAGGTTCTTTACATCAAAACCGTCTGTATTGACAATGATCTTTCCCCCTTTTTTCAACGACTTGATATTGGTTTTGAGCGCAGCGGCGTTCATAGCCACCAACACATCAAAAGCATCGCCGGGTGTATAAATGCTGTCGCTTGAAAAACGAAGCTGGTAACCACTGACCCCTGGAAGCGTTCCCTGAGGAGCCCTTATCTCTGCCGGGAAATCCGGGAAAGTAGATAAGTCAGATCCCAGCATGGCCGTATTATTTGTGAATTGGGTTCCGGTTAATTGCATACCATCGCCACTGTCACCGGCAAATTTGATCACTACATCCTGTAGTACTTCCTGCTTGCGTTCCATAGGAACAAAGGTAAGTGTGGCACTTTTGATAGCGAAAAAGTAATGACCTGAACCTGCCTCCATCCGAACGAACGGATGAAGCAACCATCCCTTGCGGGCAGTACAGGAACAGCAGAACTATCTGATTTTAACAATCTTTATTCAGCAACAAAATGATGTCCTCATGGTGCGGACATCATTCAGGCTATTATCAAAATGCTTTTTTACCTTCTACTTTGTTTCCATCTGCATCCAGTTCCACTACTTCGTAACCCAGCTTTTTTACCCCTTCCAGTATTTTAGCTTTGTCGCCTACCAGCAGAATATTCATTTTGTCAGGATCTAAATATTTTTTAGCAAGCATCAGCATTTGCTCTTTGGTAGTGGCTTTCAGTATTTTATTCTGCAGCTGTGCATAATTGGCTGGCAAGTTATAATCAAGTATTCTGCGAATGAATTGCGCTTTTTGAGGACCTGTTTCATACCGTAATGCATCACTCTGACCAATTGCATTTTTCATAAAAGTCACTTCTTCATCTGTTGGACCATTCTGCTCATAATTTTTTACTTCTTTCATTACTTCCATCAGGGCACTGTCTGTTACATCCGCCTTGATGCCCGAACTGAACGTCCAGGTACCTGTATATTCATCACCATTAAAACCTGACCGGGCACCATAGGTCCAGCCCTTGTCTTCCCTGAGATTCAGATTCAGCCGGCTGTTAAAACCTCCGCCCAATGGATAGTTCATCAGGAATGATTTAAAGTAGTTGCCTGTGGCATCGTACCTGAGGCTTGTGGCATAGCCCACACGGAATTCCGTTTGCGCGCCCTTAGGCATATCTACCAGATAAACTTTAGTTTTATCTACAACAGGTGCCGCATCAGGTTGGAGTAACACAATTTTCTTTTTGGGAAGTTGATTCAGAAAGGAAAGCCTTGGTAATACCTCTCGCTCCGTAATATCTCCCACCACCACTACTCGGGTACCTACAGAAGTCATGTAGGTATTGTAATAATCCTCGATATCTTTTAGTAAAATATTTTTTACAGTTTCGGCCGTTCCATCTTCGCTGATGCCAAGGATATGATGGGGACCATAATTCACCCTGGCAAAAACTTCATTAGCAATAGTGGCTGGTTGTCCTTTCCTTGATTTGAAAAACTGAGCGGCCTGTTTCTGAAGGCGTTCATAGGAAGCCTGGGTAAATTTGGGATGAAATAAGCGCTCCTGAAGGAGGGCAAGTGTCTTATCAAAATTTTTCTTGAGCGACTGAACCGTAAACATCACTCCATCTGTAGTACTAACAATATTGATGGTACTTCCCAATTTTTGCAATTCCACTGCTAATTGTTCTGCCGTGTAATTTCTAGTGTCTTCATTCATCATGTCGGCAAAGAAGCTTGCCAGTCCTGCCTTTGTCAGGTCGTTGGAAGAAGCCAGGTGCCCCCCCGGAATGGTGATGGAAAATGTAACTGTGGGTAACTCTGTATTTTGAGTACCAATTACTTTGGCTCCATTAGCGAGGTCTTTTTTCCAGAATATAGGAACCTGTAACACAGGGTTTGGTCCACTTGCCGGAATTTGTTTACGGTCGAACATATCTTTTGACTTGGCATATTTCAAACCTTCATAGCCATAGTCAGGTGGTGTATAAGAGGACGAATCCACTTTAAAATTATCTGGAGCTGCAACAAGTGCTTCCTGTCCTTTTGGGGTGATGCTCAGAATGACAGACTTTTTCCCCTTAATGTATTTATTATATGCAGCCATCACTTCTTCCCTGGTCAGTGAAGTATATTGTTGAATCAGTTCTGAAATTTTATTCGGATTACCGGTGAAGGTTTGAAAAGCGGCCAGCTGCGACACTTTTCCAGCCACACTTTGCAGGCCATTGATCAACTGCGCTTCCTGTCCGCCTTTGAATTTTGCAACATCATCTTCTGTGACTCCTCGTTTTTCAAATGAGTCTAAAGAAGTATGGAAAAGTGCTTCCATATCTGAAAGACTTTTCCCCGGCATGGGAATAAATGAAAAACTGAATTCACCGGCCAGTTCAGATAATTGGCTGAAAGCACTGGCATTGAGAGCCAGTTGATTTTTTACCATTTGCTGGTACAGTATGGCACTCCGTCCCTGACCTAACACCTGTGCAAGGCATTGGAGTGCCGCCATGTCTTTGTGATAACTTGGAACCGTCGGATAGGAAATATTCAACTGTGGAAGCTTGGCATAATTATCCACGTAAGAAACATAGCGGTTGTTTTCCAATTGTACCGCAGGCAATTCCACAGGCTTTACTATGGGACCGCGCGGAATAGTTCCAAAATACTTTTCCATCATTTTGACCACATCAGCCGTCTTTACGTCACCGCCAACGGTGACAACTGCATTATTAGGACCATACCACCTCAGGAAAAAATTTTTCAGGTCATTCACATTCACGCGGTTCAGGTCTTCTATATAACCAATAGTGAGCCAGCTGTAGGGATGTCCGTAAGGATACAGGGTCTTGTTTTGTGTTTCCAGCGCGCCCCTGTAAGGAACATTTTCATAGTTCTGACCTTTTTCATTCTTTACAGTAGCTCTTTGTATTTCAAATTTCTTTTGAGTTACAGCGTCTAATAAAAACCCCATCCTGTCTGCTTCCAACCAAAGCGCTTTTTCCAGCTGGTTGTTGGGCAGTGTTTCATAGTAATTAGTGCGGTCCCTGTTGGTACTACCATTCAGTGTTCCTCCTGCATCACTTACAATTTTGAAATGTTGTTCATCGGCCACGTGGTCGCTACCCTGGAACATCATATGCTCGAAAAAATGGGCAAACCCTGATTTCCCGATCTGTTCGCGTGCAGAACCAACATGGTAAGTAACATCTACGTGAACCACGGGATCACTGTGGTCTTCATGAACGATAAAGGTGAGTCCATTGGGAAGCTCAAATTTTTCATAGGGGATGATCACCTGATTTCCTGAGCGCGTAATTTTTTCTACCAGCTTTGCCTGACCGAATGCCAGGGCAGCAATGAATACCAAAATGAAAGAGAGGAAGACAAATTTTTTTTTCATGTGATGTGCTTTACTTTTTGCAAAAAGAATCCAACTACAGAAATGATACCTTCATTTCCGGAGGAGCAGTTCTCATCAATTGCGGAAATGTAAGCTAAAGTTGCCGCGTCAGTTAACCATTTATCAAAATCTTAAAAAGTAGGCATTTTGAAGGCTGACGTTGTATTA
>JANLYU010000233.1:0-10092 GCA_031365785.1 Flavisolibacter sp.
GCATCATGCAGCCAAGCATGACTATAAAAAGCGGGTTTAGACAAGATTGAAACATCATTTTTGTACTGACACCTTTTGATACACGTTCTGTAGGTGGAAATCTGAGTTTGAAAAAAAGGAAACCGTACAGAAAAATAGGTATTATTAAAAGCGCTACCATTATCCGCCAATTCAATTGCATCTGGCTTACCAGAATATAGGCAATCAATCCACCGATAACTATACCACCGGGAAACCAGACATGAAAACGGTTAAGCATGCCTGTTTTCTTTTCTGGAAACAGTGAAACTACTAATGGATTACAAGCTGCTTCTACCATACCATTTCCAATGCCGATACAAACGGTACCAGCAAAAAGCATAGTGGGATCTTTTGAGAAAAGATAAATGATCACACCGCTCAATTGTCCAATAAAAGCCAATGCCACCAATTTTTTCATTCCTAACCAGTCGCAAAGCGGACCTCCAAAAAGCATGGCTAGTGTAAAACCCCAAAATGCCGGGCTGAATATCCACCCTATCTGTTCTTTCGCAAGATGAAATTCTTCGCTCCAGATACCCTCAAGTGAAGCCCTAAATGCAAATGTCATTGAGGTTACAGCCAGTGCTATGCAACTGGCAAGGAACAATTGTTTTCTTTGAAAATCGGGTTGCATATCAATAATTTAGAAGCAGAACAAAATTTATTTCTCTGTGCCCAATTCGAACACCCATCTTTGAACTAATAAAATATAATTTAATAATAATAGCTTGCAATTCGATAAAAATAAATCTCAATGACGCAGCCACCCTATTTCAGGTTTTGACCAAATCATTTTTATTGAACTCATTTGAAATATAAGCCGCTAACACCAATGACAATTCTATTTTGATATTTTTCAGTATAACTACTGTCACCACTACAACCACTTACCAGCTTATATGGTTGGAAGAATATAACGGCACATCATTCAATACCGCCATCTGGAATTTTGGGTGTCATTTTAATACGTGCTTCCATTTTTTCGTATGGAAAATGCTGTTTACTTATTGTTCATGCGCGCAGAGATAAATCTTTTGCTTACCAAATGATTACGGCAAAAAAAGTGTAAAATCAATCTTGTTATCGGGCAGGCTTTTGTTTTGTGATTTTTACTTTTAGGCAGCTCATAAAAGAATCATTACTTATTCCATGAATTCTTGAATTAGTATTTAGTTTAGATATACAATTCCGCAGTTTGCACCTTAGCCATCCTGAAAAACACGGATGTTGATTTTGATTTTACTTATTACCTGTTGACTACACTAGCTTTAGGAATAGGATGATCGAAATGTGGTTATAGAAAGAACAGTCGGGGGAAGAAATCTTCATCTTTCCAGTTTGAAATTGGCATCTGTTGCAGGCCTCACCGGGACGTTGGCCACCTTCCATCCTGTCCGGTACATCCACTCGGTCATTTTTTTTAGTTTGCCTATATCGATATGTTCCGCATCGTCCTGCGGCGTATGATAATCAGGATGCAGTAAAGTAGTGTACATTAATGACGGTATCCCCATTCGCGCGTAAGGCAAATGGTCGCTCCTGAAATACCATCCCTCCACGTGGCTGGTCTTATCCCACATGGTGTCTAATTTAAACCTGGGCCCTTCGCGGTTGGCTTCCATGGCCATGTTCACCAATTCCAGTGAACTTCTGTGTGGTGGCTGCACGCCCAGGAGCGCCGCGCTGTCCGGATGGTTCCTGCCGATCATGTCGCCATTCAGCACTGCCACAATACTTTTAATGGGTACAGCAGGATGCGCCACAAACCACCTGGATCCCACCAGCCCCCTTTCCTCCGCGCCGTGTATCACAAAGATCACAGAACGCTTTCCGGGATTTTTTTTGAAAGCCCTGGCAATTGCCAGCATGGCCACGTCTACACTGGCATTATCATCCGCACCATGAAATACACTGTCTCCTTTAATGGTATTTCTTACACCATGAGCATCCTGGTGCCCACTGTATAAAAGATATTCTTTCGAAAGCGCCTGGTCACTTCCATTTATTTTGCCGATGATGTTCACAGACGGATAATCGAAATGCTCAATTACCGAATTAGCATCTAAAGTGGCAGTATCCTGCTGGAGCCAGGTTTTTAATATACTATGCACCCACAAAACCGGAACCTTATTTGTAACGGAAGCATTAGGTCCGCCTTCCACATCATAGGTGCCTCTTTTAAAATTTTCAATGGCATCGTCCCACCCATTTTCGGCCATTTCATCGGCGATAAATATAATGGCAGCGGCGCCCTTTTCCATCAATGTGGTTCCATACTTATTCATGATGCTCCTCGTGTACCTCCAGGTAGGCAATGAAATATCGTTGTTGATTCCCTTAGGGTTGGCTTCTACCGCAACTATCTTCCCTTTGATATGTAAAGTATCCATATTGATCTGTGCAGCATTTCCCAAATACATAACAGGACCTGTAACATGCTGATGAGCCATTTGAGAAACCGCCACATCTTCCCACAAACGAAGTAGGTGATGATTGATATAAAATTGGGAACCGGAAGACACCCTGTTGCGCCACATATTGAAAAACTGTAGATAGGTGCCGTCATCGCCGCCAGGAATCAGACCTATTTTCCTGAACTGGTCTGACAGCCAAACTGATGCTTTCAATTCATCAATGGTACCTGCAGAACGGCCCCTGAAATGCGCATCCGATAAATCATAAATATCTTTTTTAATCTCATCCGCTTTAATGCTGGATAAAGCAGGTGGTATGTTCCCGTTATTACGTAACTGCGCCTGAATAGATAAAGACAGGCAGATGACAAAACCGAGCACCCCTATTTTTTTCATAAGTATTTAATGAGTGGGTAAATAGAAATCATTCAATTGACGTTGTAAATTTAGTAGGTTAAATTGGGATGTGATCTCGGGAAAGAGCCATCTGGTCTCCCCGGAATGAGACCACCTCCATTTCAGTGGAGCTACTTTCCTAAGTTTGTTATCGTTACTTTTAACTGAGACCATTCCACCAAACATAAAAAGTCATGAACGTGATGAATCCCACGCCAACAGAACCTTCCCTGTTCAAAGAAAAACATTCCCTGGCGATAAGGCTATGGCACTGGCTTTTTTTTGTTGCTATCACCTGTTCGATGGTAACTGTTCTTTTTGCCTCCACCCTTTTTACCACCAGGGGTTCTGTAGACATGATCAAAGAACAGGTACAACAAAAAGGTGGTGTGGTTTCGCAAGACCAGGCCCGTGCAGTGGCCCATGAATACAGCGACCAATTATGGAACCTTCATAAAATCATTGGTTATGTATTATCCATTTTGTTACTCAGTAGGATCATAATAGAAGTAGCCCATTCCAAAGAGGAGAAACTGGGCCATAAAATAAAAAACGCATTACGGTTCACTAATTCAAATAACAGAGTTGTATCGGATGCGAAGCATTACCTTTTTGTCAAATATGGCTACCTGATTTTTTATATACTGATACTGGTTATGTCGCTTACCGGATTGGGACTGGCTTATGAAGATGTTCCCCTGCTCAATAAATACAATTACCTTATTGGCGATATCCACAGCATTACCCAGTATACACTGTATTTTTATATTCTGGTACACCTTATTGGCGTGATCCGTGCAGATACGACAAAGAATAAAGGAATCGTGTCAGGTATGATCCATGGAAATAAATGATGGATAACTATATCACCACCGTCAATTGCGGGAAATGAACAGGAGTCTATCCATATACTTCCATGTGCTATAGCGTGTCATGTTCCGGATTACTCTGATGATAAAGCCTCCTTCGTATCAAAACCAAGCTTTTTAATTAAAAAAATCAATGCCCGAGCTGCCCGACATACATGTTTTTGCCAACCACCTCAATGATCAACTTTCTCATAAAGTGGTCCGTGAAATAAAAGTTGTCCAGGGTAAAAAACTAAAGGACCAGCCAACTGACTTATCACGTTCGCTGGAAGGGCAAAGTATCCAGGAAGTATTCCGGTCAGGAAAGGAATTACGCATTCTGTTTTCTAATAGTGTGGTATTGGGAATACACCTGATGCTGACTGGTGACTTATTTCTTTTTAAAAAAATCAATGAGCAGAAATTTACTATTGTGGAAATTTATTTCACAGATGGGAGCGGAATAGCCCTTACAGACCGTATGAAAAATGCCTTTATCAAAATCAATCCGGAAGACAAAGAAGGCATTGATGTACTTGATGCATCATTTACCTTCAAAACATTGAAAAAAATTCTTGACCGGAAAGCAAAAATAAAAAACGTACTGCTGGACCAGAAACTTATAAGAGGAATTGGCAATTCCTATTCCGATGAAATTTTATGGGAGGCACGTATATCGCCTCACTCAGTGGCCCGGGCTATACCAGATGAAAAGATCAAAGACCTGGTTAGAATATCCAAAAAAGTGATGAAGAATGCGATCAATAAGATTTCAAAAGCCTATCCTGGTTTGATCCAGGGTGAGGTCAAAGACTTTTTGAACATCCATACCAATAAAAAAACCCATAGTCCTACCGGCGCAAAGATCCTCGTGGAAAAAAGAGGCATGCTGAAGATGTATTATACCCGTGAACAAATACTCTATTCCGAATAAGCTGCGGTCATGACACAGCAGCTGAAAAAGCATTCACCTGACCATTCATTTTACCCTGGTCCTTCTAAACAATAGGTGAGAAACGAAGATTATTTCTTATATTAATTGAACTTAAATAAATATATGAATACAAATGAGATCGCCGCACGTTTGGTAGAACTATGCAGGAATATGGATTTTGATACTGCCCAGAAAGAATTGTTTTCTCCTGATGCGGTGAGTATTGAGCTCCAGGATTCACCGGCATTTCAAAAGGAAACCAAAGGTTTAGAGGCGATTGCTGCAAAGGCCGCCAAGTGGAACCAAATGGTACAGGAAATGCATAGCATATCTATTTCAACACCTTTGGTGGTGAAAGACTCGTTTGCCTGCACGTTGCAGATGGATCTTACTATGAAAGAGGGTGGCCGCATGGAAATGTCCGAGTTGTGTGTTTATCAGGTAAAAGACGGCAAAATCATTACTGAAGAATTTTTCATGTAGTGGAGATGAATGCGCCTAAAGTTCAGATAAGGCAATTCAGAAGAATTAGGTGTTCAATTGTATTGGCACGTGGGGTAGTCTTAAATGAATTAATAAAAAAGCCCAGGCCCCATCTTCCATCGGAAGAAGGCCCAGGCTTTCCATCAAAATCCACTATTTCGAAGCAATGATATCAATGATCACCGTCCTGTTGTAAAATCTTTCCTCCGGTAAATTATTATTAAAAGGCGCTATGCCTTCATCTTCTCCGAATCCATAGGATTCGAATTTAATTCCTTTCTTATCAGATTTAGATAGTGCACTTTCTAAAATCCGCTGCACACCCATCACTCTATCATGAGAAAGTGTATGATTATAATTGGCATCACCAATGATGTCTGTATGACCATGAATGATGACTGTGGCATTTTCGGAAATCAAAGGGGTAACGATTTCCGTTAGGAAATTTTCGTACGCCGCAATGGATTTCGATTTATCAAAATCAAACAGTATACTGTATCGCAATCCTTGCTGGTTGAGATCAGCCGTCTTCATCAGGCTAACTGAACTTTCTTTTTTAACCATTTGGCCACTTTTGGTTTGGCCTAGCATGGTAATGGTAAAGTTGCCCTCAGCATTTCCTTTCAATATAGTAGACCCGGAAACGGAAGCCTGGTCGTTGTAAAAAGGTCCGTAATGTTGCACATTCCCCTGCTGGTCTGTTACTTCCACATTCCAGGATTCGAGTACATCTGAAGCTCCTTTAACATTGAATAATACGTGGCTGTCCAAAGGGTCTTCCTGAAGCGCTATGATCTGAACAGGCTTTAGAAATGGAGATGTTTTGCCACCTACCTGCATCAGTAATTCAGGAGAAATGCTTTCAATATCTACTCTCCTGTCACCTTCGCGCAATAAAGACAATTCTTTGGTACCACCTGGCTGTTCAGACGGGATCAAAGGTCGGTCTCTTCCTTCGGTTGCAATTTTATCTGCATCGACGCCAAAAACTGTTACCAGGTAATTCTTGATCTCTTCAGCCATTACTTTGCCATCTTTTGGGTTTTTTTCAGAAGCGCCAGAAAGTAAAATTGAACTTTGTGGATTGGAGCGCATTCGGTCGCCGATGATATTTAGGATTTGATAATAAACTGATAACTGGCGGGAAGAACGGCCACTCGATAAATTGGCTGGTTGGCCTTGCTGAAGTTGTTCTTCTTTAAATGTGCTGGCCTGCATTGCATTCAATTGGATATAACGTTCTGGTATATGCGAGGAACCCATATCAAAGAATACAGAATTTCTTATCGGGAAGGTTTCCTTCACCAATCGCTGCACCGGAATAACTTTGGGCGCCCGCACAGAAAATTCTACTTCTTTTTCAATTAGTGCTGGTGCCATCACCACTTCATTTTTTGTAACCACCTGTTTATGGTTACCAAACTTAAGAGCAACACCTGCACGGATGGTATAAAAAGACCATGATTCTACTTTACGCGGAGCGTGACCTAAATCGGTTTGAAAAGAAAGAAAGGGACTGAGTGCCATCTGAGATGGACTATTCTTTGAAGAAAGTGGAATATCTATACCGGCACCTGCCTGAGCAGAAATGGAGGTATGTGCAATATCACTCCAGGTGCTAGTAACATCATTCTGCTTTTGTTGCGTATAATCAAATTTTTTAGCCGCATTGAAAGAAAGTGTGGGCCCTGCAAAAATGTAAAACGCTGAGGAAAACGGAGCCAGCCTTACACTGGGTTCCAGAGTAACGTAACTTATATTGGTTGATAATGTGGCTTCGCAATTACAGGGAGCCATTACTTTGTCGAACTTTCCACCTCTGTTGTCATAGGCCAGGTTCAGCATTCCGCCCCACTTTTTATTAGGCCGGTATTCTGATAGTAAAGAAACATAAGGCTTCACCCCATCTCCTTTATGAAAAGCTGTTGGCACCGTCAGGTTACCATTGAGCATTTGGGTGGTGCCCCGGAAATAATTAAAGTTGGCGGCTCCGGATTCTCCGAACCACCATGTAGGTTGGCGCGGATTGATTTGTGAATGACCCACCAGGCCTGCCAAGAGCATCACCAGGGAAAGGACAGCGTATTTTTGTTGGCTGATTTTGATTTGAAACATGATTTCTATTTTAAGTTGATCCATACAACTGGTAGCCTTTGCGAGGCAACCAGCAATTTGGTTTATTGAACGTTAATTGTGGTATTGACTAAAGTAACAGATGCATTCAGAGAAAGTGCCCTTCCATTTAAAACAGTTTGAACTGAGTTACCTGCTGTTGAAAAGGTAATTCCTGCAGAGGCAATGATGGTTCCAACCATAGTTCCTCCGCCAGCTCCATTAATAGTAGCTGCGCTTCCTACATACCAGAATACATTTTTCGGTTGGGCACCATTGATCATGGACACATTCCTTGCTCCTGCTGGTCCGGCTACACCTACTGTTAACCCAGAGGCAGTTTGAAAAATCCATACTGCATTCGGATCGCCTTTGGCGTCGAGTGTAAGATCTCCATTGGTAATTTTAAATGTGCCACTTGCAGATTTGTATACACCTGGTGCTAAAGTCAGTCCACCTAATTCGCCAGCCCCTGGGTCAGTGCCACCTGGTTTGGAAGCAGGTGAGATACTGTTATAGGCAATGGTAGCATCTGATAATCCGTTTTGGGCCATGGTAAACGAAGTGGCAGTGCCTGGTGCCGGGGGTGCTGTATAAATTCTACCGGTAACATTACCTACATTCAATGGTGTTTCTGTATAGATGTCGCCTGTAGTTCCATCATGAAATCCGGTGATCAATGTAGATGCACCCGTGGTTCCAATACTACCGTTGTTGATCACAGTATTCAAACCCTGGTTGGTAATTCCTGCGCTCCCGCCAAATACACCAAATAAAGCAGCACTGTTAAGTGCAGGACCATTGGCGATAGACTGAACGGTTGTAAACCTCCATACATAATTATTAGCCAGTGCATTTCCAGCAGCATCTTTAGCACCAGTAGTGATGGTAGCCAAATAAGTGGTGTTGGAATCCAGCAGTGAAGTGGGTGTAAACGTAGCAGTAGATCCACTATAAGTTACCGTTCCTAATACTGGTGTCGCACCATTCTTTATAGTAAATGTAGTGGTGCTGATCGTGGCAGGGTTCATGACCTCACTAAAGGTGGCCGTAATGATCTTATTAAGTGGTACTCCGGTAGCATTATTGGCAGGATCCGTGGCAATGACAGTGGGTGCCGTAGTGTCGGGTGCCGCTCCTGTGGTAAAACTCCATACATAATTTGCCACCATCGCATTGTGTGACAGGTCGCGGGCATTGGTGGTGATGGTTCCTGTATAAGTGGTGTTGGGAATCAATTGACTGGCTGGTGAAAAACTGGCAATCAAACCGCTGTATTCAATTTTCCCTGACACCGGCACGGTGCCATTAGTGACCGTGAATGAAAGAGAATTGATGGTACTCGCATCCATAGCCTCATTGAATGTGGCTGTAATGGTAGCATTGATACTTACCCCCGTGGCACTGTTGGCCGGTGTGGTGGAAGTAACTTTCGGACATACGCCAATAATGCCTTCATTCTCTATCACCTTTTTACATCCTGTTGTCAAAACAAGAAGAAGGACGAAGAGAAATTGGCCGGAAAGGATCTTCGAAACATGGCGAAGAGAGCATAACAGGGAATTACCCGTAGATAGGGACAGTTTTTTCATAATTAGATTTTAAGTGTAATGTGTTGGCAAATTTACCTAGCTAAACTTGCTAAATAATGTATCTGCACCTGAATTATACTCAGCACGATTACATAGTAAAACTAAAATAGGTATTTACTAAAGTGTTACACAAAACAGAAAAAATGTTACATTTTTCATACTTTCTCTAAAGTATCACGATGCAATTTTTTCTGAGTTTTGAACTGTGAAGGGGAGAGACCGGTAACTTTTTTAAACTGGTTGGATAGATGTCCTACACTGCTGTAGTTCATCAGGTTAGAGATTTGTGTAAGGCTTAAGACATTTTCCTGGAGAAGGGCCTGAACCCGCTCCACCTTTTGTGCAATCACAAATTTTTTAATCGAGGTTCGTTCTACTTCAACAAATATATTATTGAGATAAGTATAATCATAATTTAGTATCCTGCTGACATAATCAGAAAAGTTGGTATTCAACGGATCCACTGAATGATGTATCAAATCCAGAATAAGGTGTTTGATTTTTTCTGACAACATCGCTTTTTTATGTTGGATAACATCAAGCCCCAGGCGGGATATGGAAAATTTGAATTGTTCTATTTGTGCTTCAGAGATATCCCCGAAAATTTCCACTTCACCTAATTCCACAGTTACCTGGTGAAGTCCAATTTTAGTCAATTCTTCTTTCACGATGGCCTTACAGGGCACAGAACTCATGTTCTTTATGTAAAGTTTCATATACAAAATTTATTGAGCAGATGCTGATGAATGAGTTGCTTAACCGCAATAATCTGAGAAAGATGAAGGAAAAAGGTTAGTGGGAGTTAGAATTGCTCACTACCGATCATGACACCAGATAATTCGCCATGAGAATTGGGGGTTTATTCCCACCCTTATAAAACAAAGATCGGTCCGAACTAAGAATCGTACTTTGAATGCACTTTTTCGACACATTTGAACCTGTTTATTCCCTATTTTGACTCAAATGACATTTTTGGTATAGAACAACGTTTCAAAAGTTGATGACTTTTATCTCGATTGAGCAATCAATTCAACAGCCTGAGTGCCTTTTCCTGATCTGCCTTCAATTCCATTTTTTGCAAAACAACGGGAGCCTCTACCCTTTCCAGGCAATCCAGTATCCCACATCGTTCACAGGTGGTGTGAACGGTTCTTACCATAATGGCAGGATCATTTACAAATGGCATGGTATGAACCAGGTTCTGGTCGATGAGCATACCTATGGTAACACTGTCTGACTGGATGCCTTCTTTGGTCAACGGTTTGGCAATAGTGATACACAAATAACGGTTA
>JANLYU010000257.1:0-1540 GCA_031365785.1 Flavisolibacter sp.
CACTCGGTCTGCATGTCTTCCGCCTTCAAATTCAGTATTCATAAAAATGTCAAGCATTTTTTCGGCATCGCCATCTCTCACAAAACGAGCTGGGATACAAATGATGTTTGCATTATTATGTTTGCGTGCAAGTTCGGCAAGCTCTTCGCCCCAACAGATGGCAGCACGGATTCCTTTATGTTTATTTGCAGCAATTGCAACTCCGTTAGCGCTGCCGCAAAGCAGAATTCCAAATGAGAACTCTCCTGATTCAACAGCATCTGCAACAGGATGTGCAAAGTCTGGATAATCCACAGATTCTTTACTAAATGTGCCAAAATCTTTGAATTCCATTTCTTCACCTTCCAGAAAAGAAATGAGGTCTTCTTTGCAATCAAAGCCGGCATGATCACAACCAATTGCAATCGGCTTTCTTTTATCAAAGGTGTACATGGTTAATGATTTTGATCTGTTCTATAAAGTTAGCACAGGTGAGGCGATTAGCTCCATTCCTTTTCAATTTTCTCTTTTTGTTTTTCCACTCTTCCTGTAATTATAACACTTATTTCAAAGAGCAGTAAAAGGGGAACAGCTACAATCAACTGGCTTGTAAAGTCAGGGGAAGGGGTAATTATTGCAGCCAGTACCAGGATCACAATAACCGAATATTTTCGTGTTCTTTTGAGAAAGGAAGAAGAGATCAAACCAATTTTAGCTAGAACATAAGCGAGCACAGGTAATTCAAATGCGATCCCGCATCCGAGAATAATGTTATTGAGGGTATCAATGAAATCATCCAGCGTGGGCATGTACTTATAGGCCCCTGTAGTCCCCAGTGTGAAGTTTGCCAGAAAATTGAAAGTAAAAGGAGCAAGTAGGTAATATCCAAATAATGCTCCCGTAAAGAAACATATTGATACGTAGAATATTGAACCTCTTGAATATTTCTTCTCTTTTGGAGACAATGCTGGTTTGATAAATCGCCATAGTTCCCAGAATAAGTAGGGGAAGGCGATTATTATCCCCCCGATCATTCCAATAGACATGGCAGACATAAATGGCCCACTAATAGTATTACCCTGTAATGGTATACTCACGGGAGGCATGCAAAGTGATTCCCCTATATGAAGCCAGTGGCCAAAATTGCAGAGTGCTTTATACGAGATAAAAGTAGACCGGGCAGGGGCATAGATAATGTTGTCAAAAACCCAGTCTATTTTTATGAATATTACTATTGCGGCTGTCAACCAAACCAATACACCCCTCATAAGATGCCAGCGAAGTGCCTCCAGGTGATCAACAAAGCTCATTTCAGCCTGTTCTTCAGTTCCATTGCTACTTAGCCGTCTGAATAGTTTTTTAGTTTGTAGTGCCACGAGGCGCAAAGATAACAGATAAGAGAGTTTCGGATTTCGGGTTTCGGGTTTTGAGTTTTTTTAATCTATTGGTTGTATTCTATTAGGGTTGAATTTGGTAGGATGGAGGTTTATATTATGATAAGATAGTGGTAGATCAGGTGTTGTATGGGTGTTAGATAGGTATAATATATGGTCAGGACCTA
>JANLYU010000273.1:0-3119 GCA_031365785.1 Flavisolibacter sp.
ATACAATGACCTTCCAAATTTTTATGCCCTTCACCAACTGGAAGTAGTTTCCTCGCTCCCGTTTTACACGCAGGACCGAACCGACCGTCAAAGGGGTGATGGCGTATTTGAATCCAGCATCAGTGCACTGCAACTGTTAAACAAAGTTGGCTATGGCAAGGCCGGCACCGGACTTATTTTGAATTTAGTGTACAATCCAGCAGGCGCTTTTATGCCACCCTCACAAGCCTCCCTGGAAAAAGAATATAAAAATGAATTGTTGACGCACTTCGGAATTGAGTTCAACAATTTATTTACCATCACCAATCTTCCTATCAGCCGGTACCTTGATTATTTATTGAAAAGCGGTAATTATGAAAAATACATGGAGAAGCTGGTGCTATCCTACAATCCGGTAGCCGCTGCCAATGTCATGTGCCGGAATACCATTTCCGTAGGTTGGGATGGTTTTTTATATGATTGCGATTTCAATCAGATGCTGGACCTGAAAGTTGAGGGGAACATCAGGCATATTTCACAATTTCAAAATGAATTGTTGAATAAAAGAAATATTGTCGTCAATCAGCACTGTTATGGATGTACTGCTGGTTCCGGAAGCAGTTGCGGGGGCGCAATGACCTGATACCTTGTGTAGGAAGTTGGTGTAAGGCTCCAACATAGTAAACGTTGCCCCATGGAAATACTATTTTAAACTAAATAAAAATGCATGCAAGGTTATCTGGAAACAACAAAGAATGTATATAAAGAAGCAGCCGAAAATCCTCAGGAAGGATTATGCTGTACTACCACACCAGTATGGCAACTGCCGGGATTAAGTATACCAAAAAAAATGCTGGAAATGAATTACGGATGTGGCAGCACGGTTCATCCAAGGGACCTGGCCAACCAGCCTAAAATTTTGTACGTGGGGGTAGGTGGAGGAATGGAGCTGTTGCAGTTCTCCTATTTCAGCAGACAACCGGATGGAGTTACGGGCGTGGATATTGTAGATGAAATGCTGCTGGCCTGCCAGAATAATTTTGAAGAAGCTGAAAAGCAGAATCCATGGTTCCGTTCAGGATTTGTAAAACTGGTGAAAGGAGATGCCCTGAACTTACCAGTGGAAAGCAATACCATTGATGTAGCCGCGCAAAATTGCCTGTTCAATATATTTAAACTGGATCACCTGAAACAAGCCTTGCAGGAGATGTACCGCGTACTAAAGCCCCGGGGAAGGCTGGTTCTCTCCGATCCAATTTGCGAACAGGTGATTCCGGAAAATTTAAGGGACGACGACCGCCTGAGGGCTTTGTGCCTGAGCGGATCGCTTCCCCTGGAAGCGTACATCAAATTGATTACGGATGTGGGTTTTGGAACTGTGGAAATAAGGGCAAAACGGCCTTACAGAATTTTGGATCCGTTGCATTATGGCACGAAGGAATTAATTTTTATTGAGAGTGTTGAAGTGTGCGCCATCAAGGATCCCATGCCTGAGGACGGGCCCTGTGTATTTACCGGTAAAACTGCCATCTATCATGGTGCCGATGATTTTTTTGATGACCATCAGGGACATGTGCTGATGCAAAACCAACCACTGGCGGTTTGCGATAAAACTGCTCTTGCCCTTCAAGAGAAGAAGGAAGTAGGAGTTTTCATTTCAGGCAGCAGTTACTTTTACGATGGTGGTGGATGTTGCTGATGATGCAAAGGATTTTAATGTCAAACAGTCAATACAACAATATTCATGTTGAAAGGAATGACCTATGATGGATAAAGCACTGATCATTTTTGTGCGAAAGCCGGAATTGGGTAAAGTTAAAACAAGGCTTGCCGCTCAAATTGGAAATGAAAAGGCTCTACAGATTTACCATCAGCTGCTTGATCATACGCGCACAGTAGTAACAGAAACATCCTGCGATCCTTTTGTGTTTGTCACTGAAACTCAGGAAGGTGAATATTGGAAAGGTTTTTCTATGGAAATCCAGTCGATGGGAGACCTCGGGGTAAAAATGCATGACGCTTTTGAGTTCCTTTTTGATAAAGGGTATGCTAAAGTGGTGATCATCGGAAGTGACTGCCCGGAATTATCCCAGGTCCATTTGGAAAAGGCTTATCAACTGCTGGATCAGCATGATTTGGTGATCGGGCCTGCTTCGGATGGAGGGTATTATCTTCTGGGCATGAAAAAATTATATCCATTGCTATGGAAAGACAAAAACTGGAGTACCCCTTCAGTTTATCAAAATACCATTTCAACGATCCAAAAACTGCAGCTATCTTTTGGTGAGCTGGAGGTACTAAATGACCTTGATGAAGAAAAAGATATTCCGCCCCACTGGCGAGAACATCTTTCCTATTCTATTTGACCTTGCTCAATGCCAGTAGCCGAATCATCCAGTGCGGCAATGGTTTTTCCAGATTTCTTTTCTTAAGATTGAAATACAGTCCCAGTTTTTTGATCACCGGAACCTGATGGGTTTCTACCAACTCAATCAAGGTACCGTCCGGATCTTCTACATAACAAAACCTGCCGGAGGCGTTTTCCATTCCAAAAGACTCCATGCTGTCAACTGTAAAAGCATGTCCTTTCTGCTCCATTGAAAGTTTTAGTCCGGGCATGTTGAATACATCCATGCACAGGTGTATAAATCCACAGTCGCCCCAAAACCTGTTCTCATAAATTTTAAAAGGTTTACGGTCGAGGCATTGCACCAATTCAATATCTACGCCCCCAAGGAGTTTTCCAAAAGCGCCTTTACAGGAAGGAAGTTTTTGCAGGCGTACTTTTCTAAAGTGCTGTTCATTACCCTCCATGCCCCCGCTGAAAAATGATACCTTATCATAGCTTTCTTTTTCAACATTCAATAAGTCTTTATAAAAACGCAAGGATTGGTCCATGTCTGAAACACCAATGACTGCTCCGGCAACGCCGCCAACAATTTTGCTGGAAGGCTGGAACCAATGATGGCCCTGAATAATATTAAACACGTTATGTTCGGAATCTTGTACCCAGAAATGCGGTTCGTTCCTGTCATCTTTTTGTATTGAAGACACCTGAATGTTTCCCTTTTTAGAAAATGCTTCATGCGCTTGGATGACCTTTGTTGTTTTTAGTTTGGGTGCATAAATTCCAAGGTCTC
>JANLYU010000282.1:0-7403 GCA_031365785.1 Flavisolibacter sp.
AACTATCATAATGGAGGAAAGCTGATTAACAAAAAATCTGTACTCACCAGCCGGGAAGGCTTTTAATATACAGACCTGAGGGATATTTATTTTAAAGACCATGTAGAGCTCAGGGACCCGTCTTATTATTTAAAAACCGATTCACTTTTATACAATACGGAATCCCAAATCGCCAGATTCATTGCAGAAACCTATATCAGGGATAGCAGTAACCGGGTAATCAGGACACGGGAAGGATATTACGATGTGGCAAATAACCACGCCGAATTTGAATCCCGAACATTTATTGAAGATGGTTCCATGCGTGTAGCTGCTGACAAAATTGTTAGTGATAATAAAAATGACATCATCCAGTTAGAAGGTAGAGCGGTTTTGAAAGATTCTGCCAAAGGGTATAATGTGCTGGCTGATAAAATCTTTGTTGATAAAAAAAATGATGCCTTTCTGGCTACCAAAAAGCCTTTGATGATCATCAAGCAGGATAAGGATTCTATTTTTGTTACTGCTGATACCCTGTTTTCTGCCAGACTCACGGAATTATTTAAGAACGATTCCGCGATGCTTAAAAAATTCAAGTTTAAGGAAAAGGACAGCACGAACAGGTATTTCGAAGGGTTCAGGCATGTTAGGATCTTTTCAGATTCACTCCAGGCGGTAAGTGACAGCATGTTTTATACCTTCAGAGATTCCGTTTTCCAGTTGTATTACGACCCTGTGGTATGGAATAAGAAAAGTCAGATTACGGGTGATACTATTTTTTTGTATACAAAAAATAAAAAACCAGACCGGATCAAAGTAATCAATAACAGTTTTATTATTAGTGAATTGGAACCAGGCGTATACAATCAAATCCGGTCTTCCAAAATTGATGGTTTTTTTAAGGATGGCACCCTGGATTCTGTAAGGGCAAAAGGGAAGGCAGAATCCATCTACTTCCTGCAGGATAAGGACAGCGCCTATACCGGTGCCAATCAAACTACCAGTGATGCGATTGATGTGTATTTTGAAAAAGGGGAACTTTATAAAGTGGTGTTCCGTGCAGACCTGAAAGGAACTCTTTACCCTATTTCTCAAAAAAAACCGAATGCACTGAAGCTGGAGAACTTCAGATGGTTGAATTCCAGGCGGCCCAAAACTAAATATGAACTTTTCCAATAGTGGGGTTCATCCATGACAGGGCGCAAATAAACTATCTGTTCATCAACATGTATACGACGGCGCCACTCAGGTATCCTGCAAGAGCCATCCAGCTGATTTTTTTGAAATACCAGAAAAAATTAATTTTCTCAATGCCCATCACTGCAATACCAGCTGCTGAACCAATAATAAGAAGGCTACCACCGATGCCTGAAGCATACGCCAGGAATTCCCAGAAATAATGGTCCGTAGGATAACGTTCCATAGAATACATGCCCTTGGTAGCGGCAACCAGTGGCACATTGTCTACCAGCGCGGAGAGCAAACCAATATTCAAAACGATGGCATTGATTCCGGCAAAACCTTTGTCCATGGCAACTGCTAAAGCCATCAATTGACCGGAGGTTTCCAGAGCGGCCACTGCCATTAGTATGCCCAGGAAAAATAAGATGCTGGCTGTATCAATATTTCTTAATACATAAGCTACCGAATATTTTTTGAGTTCTTCTTCGTGGCGGCCCCGTTGAAGAATTTCAACGATAATCCAAAGTATCCCAAGGCCTAATAAAATTCCCATGAACGGAGGAAGGTGGGTGATGGATTTAAAAAGCGGCACCAACAAAAAAATGAAAAGTCCTGAAAAAAAAATTATTTTTTGATGTGATTCAGTAGGTTTTGTTGGGTTTTCATTTTTGGGTACCGGACCCGTGACATCGCCTTTCAATGTAAAATTCCAAAACAACAAGGGCACCAGCATGCATATAAAACTTGGGATAAATAATTGAAGAATGATATTTAATGCAGTGATTTGCCCCCCCATCCAAAGCATGGTGGTAGTAACATCACCTATGGGTGACCAGGCACCTCCTGCGTTGCAAGCCATAACTACAGCACCAGCATACAACCACCTTTCTTGTTTCGAGTCCATCAGCTTGCGAAGCAGAGAAACCATGACGATAGATGTAGTGAGGTTGTCCAGCACCGCGGAAAGGAAAAATGACATCAGGCTGATGATCCACATGAGCTTCACACGATTCCTGGTTTGAATACGTTTTGTAATAATTTCAAACCCATCATGTGCATCGATCAGTTCCACGATGGTCATAGCACCCAAGAGAAAAAATAGTATTTGTGAAATGTCACTGATGTGGTGCGTGAGAGCAGGTACCACCGCATCCTTGCTACCTGCAGGAATGATTAATAGGGTCCAGCAGACGACCCCTGTTATCAAAGCAATGGCAGATTTGCTGATGCGGAGCACGGATTCAAAAGCGATAGCTGAATATCCCAATAAAAAGGCCGCAATAATCAGTAAGTCCATCTGATTTTGATTATTAAGAATCATGATGCAGGCTGATTGATGCCGTCATCATCAAAACAAATAAACAACATTACAGGTATTTGACAATACCCGTGAAACAATCACAGATATACTAACTCTAACGGGTGTGCGTTCATTAGGAGGTAGGTTACATCAAAACCGCTAAGCTGATCAAATTTCGCCTGTATTTTTGCGGTTTTAGAACATAATAACTGCTAAATCAGGAACTATTTGCGGTTTTCTGCTGTATTTCCTTTTATTTTGTTAGCAATTAACTAGCATGCTTAAAAGGGAAAGGCAGGCCTATATTTTACACCAGGTCAATCTTCATAATAAAGTATTATCAACTGATTTAAGTCAACACATTGATGTTTCTGATGACACCATCAGGCGTGACCTTCAGGAACTTTCAGAAGCAGGAAAATTGATTAAAGTACATGGTGGTGCATTATCCCCTTCCTTCCATCACGGGCACCACACGTCGAGGGAAGTCTATTCGTATACACAAAAAAAGATCATTGCGCAGAAGGCCACCTCCATGATCAGGGACGGAATGTTTATCCTCACTGGTGGAGGAACTACCATCATTGAACTGGCCCGGGCTCTTCCCAATTCCCTGCGTGCCACCTTTATATCCGGAAGCATACCGGCGGTTTATGAATATATGAATCACCCCAACATAGAAGTGATCGTTATAGGAGATAAAATTTCAAAAAATTCCAAGATCACTGTAGGCCTGGAAGCTTTATCAAAGATCAGACAGATCAAAGCAGATTTGTGTTTTTTCGGGATCAATGCCATTAATTTGGAAAATGGTGTTTCGGACAATGACTGGGAAGTGGTTCAGGTAAAAAAGGCCATGATTGAATCTGCTCAACGACTTGTTTGCCTGACCATTGCAGAAAAGATCAATACACAGCAACCTATTCAGGTATGTGAATGCAAAAAAATAGATACGCTGATTACCGAACTGCCGGACGACGAACCAATGTTAAAACCTTATAAAGCAGCAGGCATCAAAGTCCTTTAATTTGTTGTCTACTCTTCATTATCCCATTTCCTGAAAACCAATTGATAAGTTTATAAACAAAAAAAAGATGGCTATGAGAAGATGTCTTTACTTTTTAGTCCTGAACTGGTGTTTACTCTTGGCAGGCAATCAATTGTTTGCTCAGCAAAGACAGGTTTCAGGAACAATTTTATCTGAAGATGGTAACAAGCAATTACAGGGTGTTACAGTTACCAATCGTCAAACGAGTCAAACTACAAAGACCAATGCTCTTGGTTTTTACACCATCAGTGCACAACCGGGCCAGGAACTGATTTTTTCTTTTGTTGGTTATGGGTCGCACAGGGTTACCGTAACACCAGACGCCAGCAATATCAGTTTCCATTTACAGGAAGATGACAAACAAATGGACCAGGTGGTAGTTACGGCCTTGGGAATTAACCGTTCAAAAAGATCGTTGGGCTACGCAGCCAGTGATGTCAAAGGCGCCGACCTTGCCCAGACTCAAAGAGATAATTTCATCAATGGTCTTGCAGGACGTGTACCGGGTGTTACCATCAGTGGTACCAGCGGGATGCCAGGGAGCTCCACTTCCATTCAACTCAGGGGTGTTAACTCCTTAAGTGGCAGTAACCAGCCACTTTTCGTAATTGATGGATTACCCGTGAACAACCAGACCTTCAATGCCAACACCCTCTATATGCAAACAGAGAACCGAACTGTTGATTTCTCCAATCGTATTTCGGACCTCAATCCTGAAGACATAGAGAGTTTGACCATTTTGAAAGGACCAGAAGCCGCCGCACTTTACGGTATCGATGCGGCCAACGGAGCCATTGTAATTACCACCAAAAAAGGAAAAGCAGGTAAGGGTTTGCTGGATTACAGTTTCAATTACGGGTTGGAAAAAGTCGGCGATCTGCCAGAGATACCCCATACCTACCAACGCGGAAACAACGGGATCATCAATACTAATACCTATGCTTCATTTGGACCTAAGTATCCGGATGGAACTGTTTTCTATGATAATCTGAATCATTTCTTCCGTACCGGTAGTGTACAAAAACATAATTTATCATTTCAGGGAGGATCTGGCGGATATACGTATCGACTTTCGGGAGCTTACAGTTCCAGGGAAGGTGTAGTACCTTCTACTAAATACGACCGGTTCAATGTTTCCCTGAGTGGTACTGCCCAGATCTTCAAAAACTTTAGGGCTGAAACTAACCTCCAGTATATCAATACCAAAAATAACAAGGTGTCCAAAGGAGCGAACAGTTTTTACCTTGCTTTATTGCAATTCCCCGCTGATGTAGACATGACTGATTATCTCACTTCCTCAGGAGCAAGAAAAAAACTGACCACTTCGAGTACTGAAATAGAAAATCCCTTTTTTGATGTTAACAAAAATATTTTGTATGATAAGGGCAATAGGTCAATCAATAACCTGAGTTTCATCTTTGATCCTTTAACCTGGTTGTCCTTTGTAGGAAGACTGGGAATTGACGTATCGTCCACAGAGTACTCAGTGCTGTATCATCCGGAATCCAGTAGGGCTAATGGAACTATCAATGGAAGTCTGGATATGGCCAATGAAACCAATCGCATTCTTACACTTACCTATTATGGCCAGGTGAAACATGACTTCTTCAAAAATAAGCTGAAAACCACCTTGCGATTGGGTAGTGCGGTGTATGATTATGATGATAAAACTTTTGCCATCAGAGGTGAAAATTTCCTCGAACCCAATTTCAACTCCATCAATAATACTACCGTTACCACCCAAAGAAGTAAATCAACTTTTGCTAAAAAAAGAGTGGTGGGTGCTTTTGCGGACTTCAACCTCAATTTCAGCAATTTTGTTTACGTAACTGCCACAGGCAGGAATGACTGGACCTCCACCTTGCCCAAACAAAACAACTCTTTCTTTTATCCTTCTGTCAGTTCTTCTATTGTTTTTACTGAACTGCTGAAAAATACAGGGCTCACCAAAATCATGAACCTGGGAAGATTCAGGGGTTCTATTGCCCAAGTAGGAAAGGATGCCAATCCTTATGCTACCAACCCGGCTTTGGAAGCACAGGGATTAACTGGTGGTGGATTTGCTTATGGTTTCACTGCACCCAATCCATTGCTGCGTCCTGAAAAAGTTACTTCAAAAGAAGTGGGAATGGAGTTGCAGTTTTTCAACAACCGGCTTTCGTTTGATGCGGCCTATTACAAAAGTAAAAGTATAGACCAGATCATCAATGCGCTTAGGATCAGTTATGGAACTGGTTTCATTTTAAAGAATATCAATGGTGGTGAATTGCAAAACTGGGGGACTGAACTCCTGTTGCGCGGCACGCCGGTACAGGGTAAGAATTTCACCTGGGATGCTTCTGTCAACTACACCAGAACAAAAAGTGAGTTGACCAAGCTTCCGGTAGGAGTAACGGAATATTATAATTCGGATACCTGGCTTTTTGGAAATGTCAGGAATGGCGCCAGGCTGGGTGGATCACTAACTTCACTCACTGCGCTGCAACAATACCAATATAACAATAAGGGACAGTTGCTGATTAGTCCCACGCTGGGATTGCCATTAACCACTTCCTTTACCAGCTGGCCTGTGGCAGGTGATAGAAACCCTGATTTCAAGATGGGTATTTCCAACAGCTTTACTTATAAACGTTTCAACCTTAATTTTCTTTTTGACATTAAAAAAGGCGGAGATGTATTTAATGCTACAGGATTGTTTTTGTATAACCTGGGACTTCATCCAAAAAGTATAGCCAATCGCGAATCAACATTGATATTTGATGGTGTACTCAAAGATGGTTTGGAAAATACCAGCAATCCCACCAAAAATAATATCACTGTCATCCCTTATTTGAATAATACTTTTTATAGTTCTTCAGTAATAGATCAGGAATTTATTGAAAGGGATGTGAACTGGGTGAGGCTAAGAGATATCACCCTAAATTACCAGGTGCCCACTAATTGGCTGGCAGCGCACCGCCTTTTCCGTGCCGCCAGCATTGGTGTTACTGCTACTGATTTGTTTATGTGGACGAATTACACTGGTGGGGATCCTGGTGTGAATGGAACAACCGTTGCTACTGGTGGAAGTGGAAGTATGGGAATTGATTTTGGCAACCTGCCGATACCCAAAACTTATAATTTAAAAGTGAGTATCGGTTTCTAAATTAAAAATGTTTGATACATGAAAAAGATAAAAATTATTATTCTGGTCCTTTTGGCATCATCTGCCGGGTGCAAGAAATACCTGGATGTGAACAACAACCCAAATGGACCATCATCAGCAGATCCTGCGTTGTATTTACCATCTATTCAGGGACAAGCTGCCTTAGGAGTTCAATTTGATGCAAGAGGACTGGGACCCATCAACCAGAATTTTTTATTATCCAGTACAGGGGCCACGTTTTCTCCATTTGAACAACATGGATATATAAAAGCCAGTGATGCAGGTGGTGACCTGTGGCGCAATGTGTATTGGAAGGGCGGACAAAATACCCAGGATGTTAAAAGACTTTCCAGGGAACAAAAAAAATGGGATATTCTGGGATCTGCTCTGGCTATGGAAGCCTGGGGCTGGCAGATGCTTACCGATTACCATGGAGAGATCATTGTTAAGGAAGCGTATGATCCTACCCGCAATACATTTGATTATGATACCCAGGATACAATTTATGCAGTGGTTAAACGAGAATGCATGGAAGCTTTGGATCAGCTCAACAAAACAGGTGATGCTGTTGGCTCTCCTCTTTTTTCAAAGTTTGATGTGATCTATAAAGGCAACACAGTAAAATGGAAAAAATTTGTCTATGGCTTACTGGCTATCAATGCTCACCACCTCATCAAAAAATCAAGTTATAATGCTGATGAAGTCATTTCTTATGTTGACCAGGCATTTGGAAGCAATGCAGATGATGC
>JANLYU010000304.1:0-3286 GCA_031365785.1 Flavisolibacter sp.
GAAATTGGTTTCAGCAATGAATGGAAATGGAGAATCAGCAAGCCTTTGGCAAAGACTGGAATAGCCTTATATGGAGAACTGGGCGTAAAAGGTGACGAAATTGAATTGGAATCCAAACTGATCCTTGACAGGTGGTTTGGAAAAAACCTGCTGGCTTGCAACCTTGTTTATGAACGGGAGGAAGTGGTTAAAAGGGAAAATGGTAATAACACATTCGAACTGGAACAAACACCTCTTGAGCTCGACCTCGCGTATATGAGAAACATCAGCCCGTCGCTGGGTATTGGGATTGAAATAGCGGATCACAACAGAGTTGAAGAAGGCCGGTGGAATAATTCTGTTCTTTTTGCAGGGCCTACCATCAATTACAGGGGTAATCGCTGGTTCTTTGTCGGCAGTTACCTGGGGCAGATCCGTAACCTCCGTAAAAGTGCTCAGTTTCCTTACAACAAAGTATTGGATGTTCAGGAAAGAACAGTAGCTAGGATCATCATAGGGTTTTCCTTCAATTAGCAGTCAATAGTTACAGGAGCTCCGTACATTAAACCTATACTTAGGGAATCGTTTATTTTGTAAGATGGGATCTGCTGAAACTTCTATCACCGACAATAAAAATAATTTGATAGCTGGGATCGGCCTTGCTTTGCTGGCAACCTTCCTTTGGTCGGGAAATTTCATTGCCGCCAGGGCGCTGAATCATAGTCTGCCACCAATAGCGCTATCTTTTTTCCGCTGGTCCATTGCTACCCTTTTCCTTTTACCATTTGCCTATAAAAGCGTCCTGAAAGAATGGAGTTGGATCAGACCGCATTTTTTTTATTTAAGCGGCACAGCCTTAACGGGGGTTACCCTTTTTAATACCTTTGTCTATATAGCCGGAAAATTCTCATCTGCTACTAATATGGCCCTTATTGGCACCACCGCCGCACCGGTTTTTGTTTTATTGATCTCCCGGATCTATCTGAAACAAAAAGTAAGCGGCCATCAGGTAACAGGCGCTGTTTTTTGCATCGCTGGCATTCTACTCCTCCTTTCTAAAGGGCGGTTCTCCAACCTTTCTCATTTCCGGTTGTCTGCTGGTGATATATGGATCATTGCTGCAGCGCTTTCATTTGCAGTATATACACTTCTGGTCAAAAGCAAACCCGTTTCTATTTCACCGGTCCCATTCCTTTTTTCAATTTTTTGCCTCGGCACTATTTATTTACTGCCCGCTTTCCTGATTGAACGGATGTATGCTCCACCCTTTACGGTCATTCCTTCTGTGATCGCAGTTCTTTTTTACCTGGGCATTGGAGCTTCAGTAATCGCATTCCTTTCCTGGAACATTTGCATTCAAAAGATCGGTGCCCCACGTACAGCGCTGTTTGGAAATCTAATCCCCATTTTTAGTACTATCGAAGCGGGTATCTTGCTTCATGAACCTTTTAACCGGATTGTTTTACTCAGCTTGCTGGTAATTCTTACTGGCTTAACCATCGCCAATTTTTACATTTTGAAATCAGCGCCATAGAGCAGCCAGGAGTGCTTTGTAAGGAAAGTATTCAAAACCAGTTGTTATCATTTAAAAGTTCACCACCCAACCGAAACAACGCGTATGGATGAAAGAATGTAGTTTTGTTTTACCAAAATATACAACATGAAAGTACCATGGTTCGCTTTCCTGTTCTTAACTGCTATTCAATTGAAAGCACAATTAGCGCCTAAAGAACACCATCCATATTATGTAGTGGCTGTTTCCAATTCACACACCGGCAAACCATTCACCAGCTTCTCTTCCCTTTTTTATAAAGAGGTTCATCCTGGTGCTACTTTGGGATATGGAAAACAGTTAAGAAACATCAGAAACCACCAATGGAACCTGGAGATCACCATGAATTATATGTTTCACCGATGGGTTCAGCATAATATCGGTTTTTCGGTAAATGGCGGCTACCGTCATTCACTTGGATCATCCTGGGGTGCTACCGTACAATTAGGAGGTGGTTACCAGCTTTCCATTCCAACGGGCAAGGTGTTCAGCATCACGTCCGCGGGATTGAAAAATAAAGGACATGTTTTGCGTTCTCAATTCATCACCCAGCTCGGTTTGATAGCGGACAGGAAGATTAATTCAAAAGGTGCCAGGGTTTTTATGGAATACCAACAAAAACTGCAGGCACCCTTCATCAAAGCATATGTACCCCTCCTGCCCTACAATAACCTTTTGCTGGGCGTTTCTATCCCGGTACATAATTAATTGATCATGAAACTCATTTTCCTATTTTCTATTTTGTTTTTTTTACAGGCCTGCAAAAAAGCTCAGGTTGGTGAAACTACTATCATGGGAGAAGCTGTTCCATGGCAGGATAGCAGTAGTAAGCACCCAAAGAATGCAGCTCTAAAAGCTTTACTGGAGAAGTATCACCAAAAAGGACTGCCTGGAATTTCCTTACTGGTAACGGATGCCAATGGAACCTGGGTGGGTGGTACAGGAAAAGCAGACCTCGCGCATCCTTTGGATTTTGTTCCGGGAACCATTTCAAAAACAGCCAGCATTACCAAATTGTTCATGGGAGTATTGATGTTCAGGCTGATGGAAGATTCAGTAGCCTCCGGTTTGGGGTTCCATTCTTTGAATCAGCCGATAAGCAATTGGATTCCGGCCCGCATCATCAATCAGCTGCCCAATGGCCACCAAATCACTTTGGGTCAGGCCATGAAACATGAAACCGGATTACCAGATCTGATTGACAATGATAATTTTTATTTGGCGGTGTTGAACAACCCTAATAAAAAATGGTCACAGGAAGAATTGCTTGAATTTGTTTACCATTCTAAACCTGTTTTTTCGCCCGGAGATACTGCCATCTATTCCAATACCAATACCATTCTGGTTACTATGGTGATGGAAGCTGCCACCAAAAAAAACCATGCCGATCTGCTGCACGAAATAATTCTTGAGCCCCTTGGCATGAAGCATACTTTTTACCAGCCCCACGACCTTCTGCCACATAGTGTGGCGCAAGGATATTTCGACCTATACAACAATAATACACTCGTCAATGTTTCCAATATTGTTACCGGCTCGGGTAATGGATATGGAGGAATTTATTCCAACCTGTTCGACCTTCAAATATTTCTGGATGCCCTGCTGGTCAAAAAAACTTTTCTTCAACCTGCCTCTTTGGCTTTGATGGAAACATTTGGAAAAACAGATGGGAGTAACCGGTATGGGTATGGAATTATGAAAAAATTTATAGAACGGGGCAGTGATGCCGGCCTGGGACATTCAGGGCGGGACCTC
>JANLYU010000338.1:0-3642 GCA_031365785.1 Flavisolibacter sp.
GCGCGTACTTCCCTTGGCAAGATCGCAGGCCCTTAAACTTAAAGATTGTTCATTTAGCAAAAGCTGCACATTGTTATTACTCAGTTGCGACTGCCGTTCTACTCCGGGTGGTTGTCTGTACACAATAGGAGAACGTTCATCATTCTCTTCAATGTTCACCGCGAGTATGTTGATCTTTGTGGGGTCGTTGGCCGGCAATAGTGTATACATCCCCGTAGTATCAATTTCGTAATTAAATTTTCTCCATTGATTCCTGACCAGTTCAAGCTTTCCAAAACGGAGAACCGTGCTATCCTCGAAATTGGTCATGAACATTCGGATGAAACGGATGGATTTAAAATCAGGAATATTACCCACTTTAGCCTGGTAATTCTTGACAGGAATTCTAAAAAGATACCATTGTTCCTTTCTCTGTGGACTCCCATCCAGGGGCTGGTAAAGCACTTCACGGCTGTCCGTGATATAGGGATTGGTCTGTGCGTTCATCCCTGGCTTCAATTCAATCCGGTATTGGAAGTATTCTTCCACTTCATTCATCGTATTATCGCGGTTCAATTCCTCCTGGTCGGGATATAAAGTAAAGGCATTGGAGAATTGATCACCCTGCGCCGCTACAGGTGAATTCCCATGCGGATTGTTGAAATTTTTATAGCGTTCAAGAATACCTTTTTGACCATAGGATCCATCCCTGTAACCCTTGAAATTATCTCCTGAAGGATCTTTCAGTGCATTTTGGTATTCAGTGGATGCAGGGCCAAAAATGATCGCAATTGAGTCCAGATAATTTTTGAATTTATTCCTTTCAGCTGTATCGGTCAGTCCGTCAAAACCCACATCCTGCAAGGGGCGGTCTGCAGGTTCATTACTAAAAGCATTGGTCACCTGGACCGGATTTCTTGGAACCTGACCCCACACTGTTTGGTCAACAGGAATATTGGGATTAGTTGATGTTGGCAAACCATTTTCATAAAGGCGCTTGCCATCCCGCAGCACATCCTCGGAAATATTACCTAAATCAAAATACAATTCACCCCCTGTGCTGTTTGGCTTACTAATGAATGGATTTTGCACCCAGAATTCAATGAATTCAATATTGCTGGTTTCAAAATCCGTCTGGTCAATATTGCGCATGATGCCACCCCACGATTTTTTGGGTTGTTGCAATCTTCCATTGGCCATGAGGTTACTGGTTCTGAAGTTATAAGGCCCCCGTTGGTCTGGGTAAAAGGCCAGGTCGAAGGTGGTGAGCAATGCCTGTCCAATATCGTTTGACTTACGTGGAAAAATTTCTGATTGAAGTACCTGCCTGGTTTCCGGTTTTGATAATTCACTCAGAAAATTGGGGATGCCTTTTAAAGGGTTGTTATTGTTTCTTCTTTCCTGAAGCACCTGTTCAATATTATACCAGGCAAACTTTGCCCGGTTGTATCCGCTGGCCAGATTATTCTGGAGCAATGCTTCTGGAAAAAGTTCCTGTCCATTCTGCCCGGGTGACTTCTGAGGGACGGAAGCGAGCGTCCAGCTGATTAATGGAAACCGGAGATCAATGCTACTTCGTGTTCCTTCGAAATCATCCACGTAGATAGCACCATTATTTCCTTTACCAATTTGCTTGGCATGACCTGGATCGAGTACAGCGGCTTCTCCATATGCCGTAATAGATGACAATGCCCTGGTGGAATAAAAAGGAAGTTTATCCAGCCATTTAGAAATTCGGGGTACATCATTTCGATAATCGAAGTCAACCCCATACATCGTGTTCCTGATAGGATCTTCGCCATATCCCTGTTTTGTGAAAAAGGGGCGTTCTCCCAGGCGGGCCATCGTGGCACCTAAAGTAAGATGGCGGTTCATGAGGTAATCAAAACGCAATCCCATGAAGTTTTTTTGCTGAATTCCGTAAGTGGCATTGTTTTCAAATTGCACTTGCACCGGAAGGTTGGCATTGATGATCGCGGGATTGATCACACGTAATGTTCCCAGATCGTAATTTATTTCATAGTCGATGTTTTCCTGAAGCACTCTTCCCCCGGCCGTAACACTCACCGATCCCTTCGGAATATTAAATCCTAACTGGTAATCGCTGTTAGTAGTGGATTTGGAACGGCCAACTAGTTTGAACCGGTTGAGGTTGGCGTAATTCTGGGCTATAGCCTTTATCGTATCATATAGCGGATAAAATAAATAATTGATCCTTTCAGCAGGGAGTACAGCATATTCAAGGTCTTTCCCAAATGGTTCAAGCACCGGAAAAATAATCCTGCTTTGGGAAGGAATAACGGTATAACCGGGTAGATAATCAAACACCCCGTCGGGTTGTGGATCATGTTGATTATTCAGCCTGTCGAGGTTAACCAGTGTCAGAATGGGGGTTCCCTTTTCAACTGGAGGGTTGGTGATCTGCGCGGGCAGGTATCTTTTTTGTCCAAGGCTGGGCTCTTCATATACCACATCCAGTTTGAAATCAGCTTCTTCCAATTGTCCAAAACCAATGCTGTACACATTCTTCATCATCAGGTCCCATATAGGTAAATTGGTACGCTGTGAAGTAGCTTTTAATAATTTCAGAAAAAGTACTTTGGTAGTATTGCCACTGCTGTCCGGTGGAACATCCTGTGAAAATTCACCTACCTGATACACTTTTCCATTGTACGTATATTGATAGGCCACTCCTAGTACCTCATCAGGTTGCAGTGGCTGGTTGAGTGACAGATAACCTATTTTAGGATTGAATTCAAAATCGGTAATGGGCAATTTCCTGGCAAAGGTTTTTTCAAACTCCTGTATGGGTTGCATACCTCCAAGGCCATTGAGCACACTTTGTGTTTGCGTAGAGTTGCGGGCTCCAGGCGTATTCAGTAAGGTTTCGTATAAAGTATTTGACCTGTTTTCAGGATATTCGGGGCCGGAGCCAACCCAGTTCGTGTTGAATGGATGCCGCTCACCAAGGTCCATAAACGCTACCACATCCCTGGTGTCTGTAGTGGCACCGGTACGGTTTGTGACCCACACTTCCACCCTCAACAGTTGCACATTGGAGCGTATGATGGGGAGGTCTTTCAAAGCGCTATTGTAATTGTTCCTGAAATACTGAGCCATCAGGAAGTGGCGGTTCTCTTCGTATTCATCTGCTCTGATATCAAACAATTGGGTGGCTGATCCCCCCTGCAAACCCAGTGATTGTCGCGAAGAACGCTGATTGGCCAGAACAGAAGTGATGAATAACTTTCCAAACTGGAATTGTGTTTTTACCCCAAAAAGTGACTGGGCACCCGGTATCAATGTTCCTTTGGAAGCAAAATTGACATTTCCCATCTGAAACTGTTTCAGGATTTCATCATCCTTGCCGTGATAATCCAGTTTCAGCTGGTTTTCGAAATCAAAATTCGCAAGCGTATTATAGTTGATGGGTAACTTGATCTTATCTCCTATGTTGGCATCTACCTGAAGCTGGGCATTCATGTTGAAATCGAAGCCACCCGTTTTTCTCGCGCGCTCCGGAAGGGTAGGATTTTTTATATTCTGGCCCTGGTATCCCGCTGCTATGTCCACATATCCAGAAGGCTTGATGTCTACCTTACCGTTGCCAGTTATGCGGTTCACCCAGTCTTTGTTGAACCCAAATTTTGGTTTATATCCTTC
>JANLYU010000364.1:0-2185 GCA_031365785.1 Flavisolibacter sp.
GCTTCACCAATCCAGGCAGCGATCTCTCCTCCAATTCCTCCCAGCAAAGTGTCTTCATGCAACAACATCACTTTGCCGGTTCTCCTCACGGATCCCATGATCGCATCGTAATCCAGCGGAAGCAGCGTTCTCAGGTCCAAAATATCAAATGAAATATCCTCTTGTGCTGCGGCATACTCCTCAGCCCAATGTACCCCGGCTCCATAGGTAATGATACTCAGGTCATGACCCATCTGCACCTGCCGGGCCTTTCCTATTTCTATTTCATAATATTCTTCCGGCACCTCGCCACTGATACTTCTGTACAACGCTTTGTGTTCAAAAAATAGTATCGGATTGGGGTCGTTTATAGCCGCAATCAGCAGGCCCTTGGCATCCATGGGTGTGGAAGGATAAACCACTTTCAATCCAGGCGTATGAACAAACCAGGCTTCATTGGATTGTGAATGAAAGGGACCCGCCCCCACGCCGCCCCCTGTAGGCATCCTTACTACCACATCAGCATTTTGTCCCCACCGGTAATGGATCTTTGCCAGATTATTGATGATCTGGTTGAAACCTACCGTTACAAAATCAGCAAACTGCATTTCCATCACGCTTTTATATCCTTCCAGACTCAACCCCAGAGCGGCCCCCACAATCGCACTTTCACATAGAGGAGTATTGCGAACCCTTTCCTTTCCAAACTTCTCTACAAAACCTTCCGTGATCTTAAAGGCGCCCCCGTATTCCGCTATATCCTGGCCCATCAGTACCAGCCGGGAATGCTGCTGCATGCTTTGGAACAAACCTTCCTTGATCGCATCTATCAATCTTAATTGCCGTGGTGGAAAGGCAGGTAAAGGATCACTACTCCAACGATGATGTTCCAAAGAAGCCGGTGCGTACAAATCTTTTAACTCGTTGTCACTTCGAACCACCATCGGCTTGCTTTCGAAACCAGACCTGAGCTCTTCTTCAATTTTTTGTTTCTGTTCACTCCTGATGTTTTCTATTTTCGAAGCGCTCAGGACACCTTCCTGCAATAAAAAGTTTTCAAAGTTTTTAATGGGATCTTTTTCCGCCCACTGTTGCATCATTTGTGGAGGAACATATTTAGTACCACTGGCTTCTTCGTGGCCACGCATTCTAAACGTCATACATTCTACCAGGTAGGGTTTCTGATGGGCAATACAATATTCCCTGATGCCTGCGATGGTATCATAGACGGTCAATATATTATTTCCGTCAATCACGATCCCCTCCATTCCATATCCCTTCGCCCGCTCTGCCAGCTGCTTACACCTGTATTGTT
This sequence comes from Flavisolibacter sp., assembly GCA_031365785.1. Lineage (GTDB taxonomy): Bacteria > Bacteroidota > Bacteroidia > Chitinophagales > Chitinophagaceae > Flavisolibacter. The sequence goes on from JANLYU010000364.1 coordinate 1,295, forward strand.
CATTAACAGGTGTACTTAACCCATATCCATTGTTTTCAATAATAAATATAACTGGCAGGTCCCACACAGCCGCTACATTCAGCGCTTCATGAAAATCTCCCTCACTGGTGCCCCCTTCACCAGTAAAAGCCAGCGCCACTTTATTTTCATTTCTCATTTTGTAAGCAAGGGCTACACCATCAGCAATCGCCAGCTGCGGGCCCAGGTGAGAGATCATACCACAGATGTGATGTTCCCTGCTTCCAAAATGAAAACTTCTTTCTCTGCCCTTGCTGTATCCATCCTGCGCCCCCTGCCATTGTTTGAAAAGCTGGTGGAGGGGCATTTTTCGACAGGTAAAAACCCCCAGGTTACGATGAAGCGGCATGATCCATTCATCTGGCTGAAGTGCCATGGCAGCACCTACAGAGATGGCTTCCTGACCCATGCCACTGAACCATTTAGAAATCCTGCCCTGCCGCAACAGTACCAGCATCTTCTCTTCAATTAACCGGGGCCACAGCAAATTCTCATACATCACCACCAGCTGTTCATTGCTCAAATCTTTCCGGTTAAATACCATGGATCAGTTTTTTATTCCATTTTTTCGCCTGCCTGCGATTCCATTTAACAAATAACTCACCAAAGAAACGATCAAACTAAATAGAAGCGCCGGCCACCAGCCGTCTACGGTGAAACCATCAACCAGCGAAGCCGCCCATTTTACCATCAGCGCATTGATGATGAGCAGAAATAAACCCAGTGTTACAATGGTAACCGGTATGGTAAGTACAATGAGAATAGGTTTGACAAAAGAATTGAGCAGCGCGAGTACCAGGGCCACAACAATTACCGTTTTTGCATCATCATTGATGTGAACACCGGCAAGTATATAATCTGCTATGTACACCG
>JANLYU010000403.1:0-13550 GCA_031365785.1 Flavisolibacter sp.
CCAGCGGCAAACTTTTCGTTTTTTCTGGCACTACGCGCATCCGGTGAGTGGACTGGCACGCGAAAGAGACAATACGGTTCGGGGTGAATACTATTGGGACTATATCAATGAAGCCTACGACGAACCCAATTTCAGTACACATACCTATGGTGAAGAAGCCTGTGCCATTGGTGGGACTGGTTTCGGTATCCTTTCCACTATTGTAGCGGTACAAAGAGGATGGATAGGAAGGGATACTGCTTTAAAACGCCTGGTGAAAATGGTGGATTTTCTGTACAGGGCAGACAGTTATCATGGCATCTTCCCGCATTTTATGAATGGAGCCACGGGGAAAACGATTCCTTTCGGGAAAATGGATGATGGTGCAGACATTGTGGAAACCAGCTATTTACTGATGGGCCTTCTGTGCGCACGTGAATATTTTAATACTGCGGCGCCGCTTGAAAAATACTTTCGTAATCGCGTTACGCATTTGTGGAATGTGGCCAACTGGAACTGGCACGCCAAAGGAGGAAATACATTATTATACTGGCACTGGAGTCCTGTAAACGACTGGGATATGAACTTTCCCATCCGCGGATGGAATGAATGCCTCATTACTTTTATTATGTCAGCATCTTCCCCTTCCCATCCTATTGAACCCGATGTGTATTATAACAGTTTTGTCAACAGTGCTTCTTATTTCAATGGCAAAACTTATTATGGTTATCGATTGCCTTTAGGATTTGAATACGGAGGTCCCTTGTTTTTTGCACATTATACTTTCATGGGGGTAGACCCACATGACCTGAAAAGCTACCAGGTAAATTATTGGGAACAGAATCTGAACCATACGCTGATTAACAGGGCTTACTGCATTGACAATCCAAAAAAATTTAAAGGGTATGGTGAAGATTGCTGGGGTCTTACAGCAGGTGACAGTTACAAAGGTTATGTAGCCCATTGCCCGCAGGAAGACAAGGGGGTCATTCAGCCAACGGCTGCGCTGTCATCTTTTCCATACACACCTGAATATTCCATGCGTGCATTGAAATATTTTTATTATACACTGGGTAATAAAATATGGGGGGAATATGGTTTTTCAGATGGCTTCAGCCTGGATAAGGACTGGTATGCCAAAACTCATCTCGCCATAGATCAGGGGCCGATTATTGTGATGATTGAAAATTACCGAAGTGGTTTATTGTGGAAGTTATTTATGAATATCCCGGAAGTGCAGGAGGGGTTAAAAAAATTAGGCTTTCAAAGTCCGTGGGTTAAACCATCAACCAAATAATCATGAACCAGATTAACCGACAGGTATTTCTGCAACAATCCGCTATGGCAGGCGCTGCACTTTTATTGTCATCAATAGAAAGTTTTGCCAGCCAGCGTCATTGCTCAATCACTTGTTGAACCTAGCGAGCCACTTATAGCAGTTGAACATGCGCTCATGTTCTGGAAATTATCGAAGCTTCCAGGCTTTCAGGAAATAATGGAAGGAAAATTCAACTGAAATCCAGATTCAAATGGCCAATAGTGTAATGAGCCAATTTATGCTTGATTAGTAAAATAGAAAATTAAAAGCAATGTATCAAAGAGGTTTACCAAACATTCTGTTTTTTATTTTTATATCAGTGGTTGATTGCGCAAGCGCACAAAAACCACCCACCACTTATTGCAACCCGGTGAATATTGATTACGGTTATACGCCCATTCCCAACTTTAGTGAATGGGGAAGACACAGGGCCACCGCAGATCCTGTAATTGTTAATTATAAAAACGACTATTACCTTTTTTCTACTAACCAGTGGGGTTACTGGTGGAGCCATGACATGTTGAAATGGAATTTTATTTCGAAAAGATTTTTAAGGCCATGGAATGAGGGCTATGATGAATTGTGCGCGCCTGCTGTAGGAATAATTGGTGATACGATGATTGTTTTTGGTTCTACCTACACCAGCCAGTTCACCATTTGGATGAGTACTGATCCAAAATCAAATGACTGGAAACCTCTGGTAGATTCTTTTGCAATAGGCGGTTGGGATCCTGCATTTTTTACCAATGATGATGGCAGGTTGTATATGTATAATGGCAGCAGCAACCGCTACCCTATGTATGGCATTGAACTGAACCGGAAAACCATGTCCCCCATTGGCACACGAAAGGAAATGTACATGCTGGAATCGTGGAGATATGGCTGGCAGCGTTTTGGTGAATACCTGGATGATACTTTTCTCGATCCCTTCGCGGAAGGATCATGGATGACCAAACACCATGGCAAATATTATTTCCAGTACGGTGCACCAGGCACAGAATTCAGCGGTTATGCCGATGGCGTTGTAGTGGGTGATGGCCCCCTGGGACCTTTCACCCCTCAATCGGATCCACTTTCCTGGAAAGCGGGAGGTTTTGCCAGAGGTGCCGGGCATGGCGCCACATTCCAGGATAACTGGAACAATTACTGGCACGTTTCTACGATCTCCATCTCCGTTAAAAATAATTTTGAAAGAAGGATCGGTATATGGCCGGCAGGTTTTGACAAGGAAGATGTGATGTACTGTAATACGACCTTCGGCGACTATCCACACTATCTGCCTGCTTCCATCAGATCAGATAATTATTCACCTTCTGGTGACGGAGGTTTTACCGGGTGGATGTTGTTGAATTATAATAAACCCGTGCAGGTTTCCTCCACCCTGGGTAATTATGCGCCCAACCATGCTGTGGATGAAAACATCAAAACTTATTGGAGTGCGGCCACTGCCAATAAGGGCGAATGGATACAGACTGACTTAGGAACACTTTCTACCGTTCATGCCATACAAATCAATTATGCAGACCAGGATGCTGACATACTTGGTAAATCATTGCACCTTTTTCATCAGTACAGGATTTACCAGTCTGATGATGGAAAAAAATGGAAACTTCTGGTTGACAAAAGCAACAACCACGAGGATGTTCCTCATGATTATATTGAACTGGCACAACCGGTAAAATGCAGGTTTATCAAATTGGAAAATATTCACCTGCCAACCGGTAAATTTGCCATTAGCGGTTTGAGGGTTTTTGGAAAAGGCGAAGGAAAAATTCCATCTATAGTAAAAGATTTTTTTGTTTTACGGACGGAAAAGGATAAACGAAGTGCGTGGATCAAGTGGTCACCGGTGGATGATGCTTATGCCTATAATATTTATATGGGCACCGCTCCTGATAAATTGTACAGCAATATCATGATTTATGATGCCAATGAATACTACTACAAAGGAATGGACAAGCTGAAGACTTATTATTTCCAGATTGAATCCATCAACGAGAATGGAGTATCAAAAAGATCTGCTGTACTAAAAGTAGATTAAGAGATGCAACCCTTACAATAAACCATGAACCAGCCTACCAACAGGCTATGCAATACATCAAAAACTTCATCAACCATTAATAAATAACCATATGCTTAGAAAAATTTTATTGATAGTCGTACTTGTCATTTCCCTACAGTCCACAGCACAAACGAATTCCAAAATGAATTTGTTTGTAAGCACCCTGATGAAAAAAATGACACTGGATGAAAAATTAGGACAATTGAATTTGCCAGGCTCAGGAGATATCGTTACAGGACAGGCTGCCAGTTCCAACATAGCTGGAAAAATAAAAGAAGGAAAGGTAGGTGGACTATTCAATATCAAAGGCGTTGACAAAATCCGTGACGTCCAAAAAATTGCTGTTGAAAACAGCCGGTTGAAAATACCGCTGTTATTTGGAATGGATGTGATCCACGGTTATCAAACAGCCTTCCCCATACCACTTGGCTTGTCGTGCACTTGGGACATGTCCTTGGTGGAACGGTCTGCCAGGATTGCTGCTCAGGAAGCCAGTGCCGATGGGATCTGCTGGACCTTTTCTCCCATGGTAGATATTTGCCGCGATCCTCGGTGGGGGCGTATTGCCGAAGGAAGTGGAGAGGACGCCTATCTGGGATCGCAAATGGCAAAGGCCATGGTAAGAGGTTACCAGGGAGAAGATCTTTCTAAAAATAATACCATCATGGCTTGTGTCAAGCACTTTGCATTGTATGGAGGTGCAGAAGCCGGAAGAGATTATAATACCACCGACATGAGCCGCTTGAGAATGTATAATGAATACCTGCCTCCCTACAAAGCAGCGCTTGATGCTGGAGCTGGAAGCGTGATGTCATCTTTTAATGAAGTGGATGGAATTCCTGCCACCGCCAACCGTTGGCTGCTTACAGACCTCCTGCGTCAACAATGGGGTTTCAAAGGTTTTGTAGTAACCGATTACACAGGTATCAATGAAATGATAGATCATGGGATGGGTGACCTCAAAACAGTTTCAACACTGGCACTGAAAGCTGGTGTTGATATGGATATGGTAGGCGAAGGATTACTGACCACTTTAAAACAATCTTTACAGCAGGGAAAAATCACACAAAAAGAAATTGATGACGCATGCCGGCGCGTACTGGAAGCCAAATATAAATTAGGCTTGTTTGAAGACCCTTACCGCTACTGCGATGCGACGAGGGCTGCCCATGATATTTATACTGCAGAGAACCTGAAAGCTGCCCGTGAAACTGCTGCGGCTTCTTTTGTCCTGCTTAAAAACCAGAATCAGTTATTACCCCTCCAAAAGTCAGGAACGATAGCGCTGATCGGGCCATTGGCTGATGCCAAGGAAAATATGCCTGGCACCTGGAGTGTGGCTACTGATTTCACAAAACCAATTCCGGTAATAATGGGTCTTCAGCATGCTGTCGGCTCACAGGCTAAAATTGTATATGCGAAAGGAGCCAATATAGATGCAGACAGTGTATTCGAAGAAAGAGCAACCATGTTTGGAAAAACATTGAGGAGAGACCGGAGATCCGAAGCCGATTTGCTGAATGAGGCCTTGCAGGTGGCTCAACAGGCAGATGTGATTGTTGCTGCACTGGGAGAATCAGCTGAAATGACCGGAGAAAGTTCCAGTAGGGTAAACATCGACCTTCCTGCCACCCAAAAAAATCTGCTGGCTGCATTATTGAAAACCGGCAAGCCGGTGGTGCTGGTGCTTTTTACAGGGAGGCCTCTGGTATTGAAATGGGAAAATGAACATGTTCCTGCGATTTTAAATGTGTGGTTTGGGGGATCAGAGGCAGGAGATGCTATCGCTGATGTTTTATTTGGTGATGTCAATCCCTCCGGCAAACTGTCCACCACGTGGCCCCAGCACGCCGGGCAGGTACCTATATATTACAATCATAAAAACACTGGTCGTCCATTGGCTCAGGGGCAATGGTTCCAAAAATTCCGATCTAATTACCTGGATGTTTCCAATGATCCTCTGTATCCTTTTGGATTTGGATTGAGTTACAGCACCTTTAGTTATGGCGCCGTGCAGCTCAGTAACAACCACATGCATCCATCAGATAAAATCACCGCCACCGTTTCAGTCACTAACACCAGCAAAAAGGATGGCTATGAAGTGGTACAACTCTACCTCCGCGACCTGGTGGGAAGCATCACAAGGCCTGTAAAAGAGTTAAAGGGTTTTCAAAAAATATTTTTGAAAGCCGGTGAATCAAAAAATGTTTCCTTTACCATATCAATCAACGACCTTAAATTTTATAACAGCGATCTCAAGTGGGTGGCGGAACCCGGAGATTTTAAAATCTTCATTGGTACCAATTCAAATGATACCATGGAAGCAGGCTTTACCCTTTTGCCTAAATAATATCAATACTGAACAAACTATTCAATTGATTGTTACAAATGAAAAAATACGTGATCATGAACCGATTTTCATTGCTGCCTTTGATGGCCTCTATTCTTGTCTTTATTTCCTGCAACAATTCTTCGTCAACCATGGATAAAACAAATGATTCTACCGCTACCACCGGATCGGTACTTAAGGAAGAAAATGTTACCTACAGCGCTGACAGTGTTACCATGAATGGATATGTGGTGTACAGTGATAGTATCCAGGGAAAGCGTCCTGCAGTTTTAGTAGTCCACGAATGGTGGGGCCTGAACGATTATGCCAGAAACCGCGCGAAGCAACTGGCGCAGTTGGGTTATATCGCCATGGCAGTAGATATGTATGGAAATGGACAAACTGCAGCCAGTCCCGATGAGGCGATGAAACTGGCAGGTCCGTTTTATCAAAATCCCCAAATGGCAAAAACGCGTCTCGATGCCGCCCTGGCCAAACTGAAATCCTACGCACAGACAGATCCTTCCAATATTGCGGCCATTGGCTATTGCTACGGAGGTTTTGTGGTGTTGAATGCAGCAAAGCTGGGCGCAGACTTAAAAGGTGTAGTGAGTTTTCATGGTAACCTATCTGGTGTAGCGCCTGATAAAAATCTTTTGAAAGCAAAGATTTTGGTTTGTCATGGTGCAGCTGATCCTTATGTCGGCGAAAAAGAAGTAGCCACTTTTAAAAAACAAATGGATTCTGTGGGTGCTGCCTATACTTTCAAATCTTATCCTGGTGCCAAGCACGCATTTACCAACCCGGCATCTACTGAGAATGGTAAGAAATTCAAAATGGATATTGCTTACAATGAAGAAGCGGATAAAAATTCCTGGCAGGAAATGAAGGAGTTTTTCAGCGGGATTTTCAAATAGAATCTTTCATTAAATATTACATCAACCACGGAGGTTCTGTAAATAGGACATATCGTGGTTGATTTTTTTATGCTCCGCCTCTAATCAAAACTCTTTTTAAAGGATAGCAGAATTCAATGAAATAATATTTTAGGCCGATCCTTGATCTGTAACCATCCGGAGTGTGAAACTAATTTTACATACTTCCTGTGTTTCAATAATCCAGTTCGTCAATTGAATCGATTTAGTCTTTGCTCCAGGTCGCCTGAGCGTTCATAATAAAATAATAGATCGCTGGGTTCAATATTAAAAGAAAACCCACCTTTACTGCATGAAAATTTTATTACCAGTTTTACTTTGCTCGCTTTCCCTGGCTTCTTTAGCTCAGCCAGAACGGCTTCCGGGAAAAACAAATAATACCGTGTTATTGCCTAACGGCTGGACTTTATCCGCTGCAGGTAGAAATCTTGCTTTAGGCGACCTTCCATTGAATATTGCCGTTTCGGCTTCCAGGAAATGGATGGCTGTTACCAACAATGGCCAAAGTACACAGTCCATTCAGCTGATCGATGCTACAAGTGAAAAGGTGCTCGACAAGGTGGTAATCCCCAAAAGCTGGTATGGTTTGAAATTCAGTAACCACGATAAATATTTGTATGCTTCCGGAGGAAATGACAACCGGATCCTGAAATATGCCATTTCCAATCAACATCTTACACTAATAGATAGTATTGCCCTGGGTGATGCATGGCCAACAAAAATTTCACCCGCAGGATTTGATATTGATGAAGATAAAAAGATGATGTATGTCGTGACGAAGGAAAACAATACCCTTTATATCATCAACCTATCTACAAAAAAAGTCATTGATTCCCTGGCGCTGCCAGGGGAAGGTTTCACCTGTGTGCTGTCAAAAGATAAAAAGGAATTGTACATCAGTTGCTGGGGCTGCGACAAGGTCCTTTATTATAATGTGCAACAAAAAAAAATCATCAATGAAGTAAAAGTGGGTGACAATCCCAATGAATTGTGTCTTTCAAAAAATGGTGCCCTTCTTTTTGTGGCCAATGCCAACGACAATACGATTTCCATCATCAATACCTTACAAAAACGTGTAGTGGAAACCCTCGATGCAGCATTATATCCAGGTTCACCCAGCGGCTCCACATCCAACGGGGTATGTTTGAGCGATGATGAGAAAACTTTGTACATCGCCAACGCGGATAATAATTGCCTGGCGGTATTCGATATCAGCCACACCGGACAAAGCAGATCAAAAGGTTTCATCCCCACCGGCTGGTATCCCACCAATGTAAAAGTGATCGGCCAAAAAATATTTGTAGCTAACGGAAAAGGGTTTTCCTCCATGGCCAATCCTCATGGCCCCAACCCCGTCAGTCCAAACTCCAATACCTGGTACCAGCGCGGAGATTCCATTCCACAAAAAACACAGTACATAGGCGGTCTTTTTACAGGCACCATGAGCATCATTGATGTTCCCACTGCCCATCAAATGAGCCAGTATTCCATGACGGTTTATCGCAATACACCTTATACGAAGAAAAAAGAATTGAGCGCAGAAGGAAGTGCTGGAAACCCTATACCGATGACCGTAGGCGGACAAAGTCCGATCAAACATGTATTTTATATCATCAAGGAAAACCGTACGTACGACCAGGTGCTTGGAGACATCAAAGAAGGTAACGGTGATCCCTCCCTGGTTCTTTTCGGAGAAAATATTACACCTAACCTGCATGCACTGGCGCGTCAGTTTGTGTTACTGGATAATTTTTATTGCGATGCCGAGGTGAGTGCGGATGGCCACAACTGGAGCCTGGGAGCATATGCTACTGACTATCTCGAAAAAACCTGGCCTACAAGTTATGGTGGGCGCGGCGGTGCCTATGCATCTGAAGGGAATCTGGCCATTGCCAATAATAAAAATTTCATCTGGGACATGTGTAAAAAAGCAGGTGTTAGTTACCGCACCTACGGTGAGTTCGCGGATAATTACAAAGCCAACATCAAAGTTCTGGAAGGACATATTTGTCCTGGTTTCACTGGATGGAATCTGCAGGTAAGAGATACCACCAGGTTTCAACAATGGAAAAAAGATTTTGATTCCCTGGTAGCAATTGGTAAAGTACCACAGTTGAACACTATGCGTTTTCCCAACGACCATACAGAAGGCATCCGGTTAGGAAAGCCCACCCCTTTTTCACATGTAGCTGACAATGATTTGGCAATTGGACTTTTTATGGAGCACCTGAGCCATTCTCCCATCTGGAAAGAAAGCGTAGTTTTTATTATTGAAGATGATGCCCAGAATGGAGCAGACCATGTGGACGCGCACCGCACGACGGCCTATGTTTTTGGTGGTTATGTGAAGCGCGGTATGGTTGACCATACGTTGTATTCCACTACTTCCATGGTACGTACGATTGAACTGATCCTGGGACTGCCGCCCATGACGCAATATGACGCGGCCTCCACTCCTATGTGGCGTTCCTTTCAATCTGTAGCAGATACATCAGGCTACCGGGTAAGACCGATACAGGTGAACCTTGACAATAAGAATGTTGCCATGAACGAATGGCAAAGAAAGTCTGAAAAATTTGATCTTACGCGGGAAGATGCGGTTCCTGACCTCGACTTTAACGTAATGCTTTGGCATGCCATCAAAGGTGATGTACCCTTTCCTGCACCGCGGCGGGCAGCGTTTTTAAAAACCGAGAAAAAGGAAGATGACTAGTTGTGTCCGGGGTCTCCCTACATTACTGAGAATAGTATACTGATGTCTTCGGGAAGACCCCAGGCGGACAGTGCTTCTGAAAGTCCCCACGCGGTAATTACTATTTGTAAATGCAAGTCTGAAGATGTCAGTGTATATCACTCGAATAAGAATAATTCCTTTGCCCGGGGTCTCCCTTACATTACTGAGAATAGTATACTGATGTCTAAGGGAAGACCCCAGGCGGACATAGATGCTTTTGGAAAGGCCACAGGTGGACCTTGCTAATTACGGAATGAGCACAGGCAAACATTGCTACGTGTAAACAATTACCTGAAGAAACTAATACAGGTTACCAACCACTAGCCACCTGCTTCTGCAGAATTTCCCATTTCACCATCAGCTTCTTCATTTGATCCTTGGCATCTTTCAACGCGGCAAAAGTTTGTTGTGTTGGTGGCGTATCGCTTTCCTGTAACGCATCGTGGAGCGTACCCAGACTGGACAGCAATTGTCTCATCCCAATTTCTTTACTGCCGCGGGGCGCATTCAGCAACAAGGATAAACTTTCCTGCATGGACAACAACTTTGGCGCATTGGTTTTATCAATTTTCAATTGTTCTTGCACCCTGTTTTTCATAGCTTCTATGGAAGTCACCACGGACAACAATTGTTTTCTGTTCTGATACGCTTCCATTGCCAAGTCATGCTGAACCTGTAATTCCTTCATGGTACTTTTAACCCTGGGATCCATTTTTACTGTCAGCGTTTTTTTATATTCTTTTCCATCAACTTTCAGACTGATATCATACATGCCAGGCATAACCCAAGGTGAAGTAGCATCCGGAGCAGTATTGAGATAGGTAGCGGCAATAGGAAATGAAGGCGGTACATTTAATGGCTGCTCATGCAAGTCCCACACAAACCGGTGCGCACCGGATTTGGCTGATAAGATTTGTTGAGGACGCAACCAGTAGGCCGGAACATTATTTGGCGGTACCTGGATAAGGGTATCCCTGCTGCTGAAATGAATAATTTGTCGGGATGATTGGTCTTTTACACCCTGAGGTTTTGCAATGGGATGGTATAAGATATCCAACTGCACTTCACCTGCATCCTGCTGCAGGTAATAATCGATCATGGCACCATCTGGAGGATTTTCACCCGCTGGTTCTTCTTGCGGAAGCGGGGTATCCGTATTCATATTCCAACGTACGCGCCACGCCGAAGCCGGTGCATATAATTTATTTCCATCAGAAACCTTGTGTGGATCCAATTGCCTCAATGCCGACATATTATCGAGGATCCAGAAACTTCTTCCGTGGGTACCGATCACCAGATCATCATCTTTGATCACTAAATCGCGGATGGAGGTAGCGGGCATGTTTAGTCGCAGCGACTGCCAGTTCGTTCCATCATCAAATGATACATATACAGCCCTTTCACTGCCAGCAAATAACAATCCTTTCCTGAAAGGATCTTCACGCACCACGTTGATGGGGTCATCGGGCAATCCATTGACAATTTCTTTCCATGACTTTCCCCCGTCATTTGTTTTATAGATATGTGGCTTCATGTCGTCGAGCCTGATCCGGTTCACCGCTGCATAAGCCACTTGCACACCATAATGGCTGGCTTCCATGATAGAAACCTTGCTCCAGGAAGTAATGGCAGGAGGTGTAACATTACTCCAGCTTTTTCCGCCATCCCTGGTGAGATGGATCAACCCGTCATCAGTTCCACACCAGATGGTATTGATGTCTTTGAAGGAAGGTGCTATGGTGTAAATGACACCCCGCCGTGGCATCGTTTTCAAGTTTTCGTTGTTGTAGATGCCAACACTCGCGGGCACCTCCCAGCTTTCCCTGCTCAGGTCAGGACTGATCACCTGCCATGAAGTCCCGCCATCTTTTGTTTTAAACATCACATTGCCCGCATAATAAAGTGTTTTTTTATCAATGGGCGAGAACAGCACAGGAGCCGTTCTCAGGAAACGGTATTTGCCGCTGCGCACTACATCAGGGGAAATATTTTTTGCCTGCCCGGTGCGTTTATCATAGCGCGATATTTTTCCTCCGTAAATAATATTTGGATCCAGTGGATCAGCCGCCACATATCCATATTCTTCTGCACCCACCGGGTGCCATTCACGAAAGGTGATGCCTCCATCATTTCCACGGGATGCAATGCCCACTGATCCGCTTTCCTGCTGCCCGCTATACACGTTGTATGGAAAAGCATTGTCCGTACTCACGTGGTAGAATTGGGCGGTTGGTTGGTTGTACCAGGATGAAAAGGTGGCGCCTCCATTCACGGTAATAATGGCTCCCTGGTCGCTCGCGATCAGTATGATGTCGGTATTATCGGGGTTGATCCAGATCCTGTGGTAATCATCCCCGCCGGGTGCACCACGGAAAGCGGACCATGTTTTACCACCATCAACAGACTTCCAGGTAACGACGTTGGCACTATACACTATGTCTGGATTTTTTGGATCTACTTTTACTTCAGCAAAATCACTTCCCCTGCCCCATAGTCTTTCATCTGTTTGTATCCTAGTCCAGTGTGCTCCCGCATCATCACTCCTGTAAATACCACCCAGCTCACCGGCATCTACGGTAGCGTACAATCGTGATGCATCGCTGGGTGCAATGCAAAAACCGATTCTCCCCAATCCCTGCTGCGCTGAGGGGAGACCGTTAGTCAGCTGACTCCAGGTATCTCCTCCATCAACAGATTTGAACAAGCCACTATTAGGTCCGTTCCATGCGCCGTTTTCCCATGGGCCCTGTCGTCCCGCCCACATATCTGCATAAATAATGTTGGAATTTTTCGGATCCATGGTGACCTGAATGGCGCCGGTGTTCTCATCTTTATACAATACATTTTTCCATGTTTTACCTCCGTCAAGTGTCCGGTACACGCCCCGTTCCGCATTGGGACCATAGGGATGCCCCAACGCCGCTACAAATAAACGGTTCTCATTGACAGGGTCAATGGCAAGTCCGCCGATCTGCTGCACCTCTTTCAATCCCATATTGTTCCATGACTTTCCACCATCGGTTGATTTGTATACCCCGTCTCCCACAGAAAGATCGGGCCGTTGCAAACCTTCGCCGCTGCCCGCATACAATACTTCGGGATGAGAAGGTGATACTACAATGTCTCCGATAGAACCTGTAGCCTGGTCGTCGAAAATCGGGAACCATGTTCTTCCGAAGTCGGTGGTTTTCCATACGCCTCCGTTATTGACACCGATATAAAAAACATTGGGCTGACCGGGTACTCCCACTGCGCCAACCGTTCTTCCCCCCCGGTGAGGTCCAATCATGCGCCACTTCATCATATTGAAAAGTGTGGTATCCATGCTTTGTGCGGAAGCTGCTATTGTGAAAATCAGAAAAAGCGGAATGAAAAAGAGGGATATTTTTTTACAAAAAAACTGGATCATAATATGGAATTGAAACATGAAACTTCTTCTAAATTAGATAAAAGCTATTAATCGTTTGGTGATGTACTGAAATAGGGAAATATGATAGGTGATAAGAAAGGTGATCATAGAACTCACAGGCACAGAATCAGGCGCTCGGCTTTGTCCAAACGCCTATCAATGATTTGCCAACCTGGTATCCCCCAATAAAATCCGTAATCCGGGAAAGGGGAACAAGGAAACGGTCCCAGAATTTTATTTGATTAAGGGTTGGATACGTCTGTTTCAGCAGCAATTTATTGGAAAGCGAAGCCATTGTTCCTATGGAATCAAGATATTTTAAAGAAATCATCTGTAGTGAAGAAGGCACCACATGCTTCAGCATTTTTTTATTGTACCTCCGGTAATGTCCAATAGCATGGTCAAATGAACTTAACAAAAAGGGATGGGCTGGCACGAGCAATAATAAGTGTCCGCCCTCTTTCATTAAGGAAACTGCCTTTTCAAGTTCTGTTGCATCCTCGCGGATGTGTTCCAGTACGTCTATATACAAAATAGCATCGAAGGAGGTGTTAGCCGGCACATCCGAAAGGGTACCCTGTACAACAGAACAACAGGGAGGCAACTTATGGGTGGCCATTTTTTCTTTCAACACGCTATTCAAAGCTGGGTCAGGTTCGAGGCAAATCCATTGTTGCTGGGTACCATCGCATAGTACACGGGTGGTACTTCCCATACCAGCGCCAACTTCTAAAATACTTCCCTTCAGATAAGGGTGAAGGAACCCTTTGAAATAATTTTTCCA
>JANLYU010000439.1:0-2329 GCA_031365785.1 Flavisolibacter sp.
TTCTTTCATGGCGCTTCCTGTTTTTTTCAAAGCGGGATTTTAAAACCAGCAGTAATTTTTTATAGTTTTCAGTAGATAACCTTTTATTATTATTATTGACTGGTTTACTCATTTTATAATAAATAAAATATTGCAGGATAAATTACTGTAATAATAGATTGATCATTTCTACACATTTTGTTGATCAATATTTATTCGCCTATATGTATCCCAACCTCAACATTTATTTTTTTTCTTCCACTAACCCGCTGGCCAGGCGATTCCACTGAACTTTTGAAAACATTCCGATTGCTCCGATTCCCACTGTCGTGTCCCTGATTTTATCTGTTAAGGAGGCATTGTCCTCATTGGGTTTCAGGTTACGGTCTAGGATGTTTGCGGTAACTTTATTTCCTTCACGCGTTATGATGAAGGTACTGGTTGCTGATTCGTCATAAAAATGCGCGATACTATTTTCATTAGAGGTTGGGTTGGCTACAGGACGTACTCTGATTCCTATGCTTTGCATGGGTTCTTTTTGTAACTCTTTCACTTCTTCCACCTTTACCCAATCATATCCTTCCCCAGCCTTACTGCCAGGACCAGGTATATCTACCCTCATGTAATCTCCTTGTTTTACACTTCTCTCCAAAGCGCTTCCATTTCCATCCATGGCCTGAAAGCGGGCGCTGACCATACCGGCTACCTGGTGCCATTGGTTGACATTCAACAGGCGACGTTTTGCTTCTTCATAAAAAAGAACCGCTTCTTCAGCATTGTTCAATTCCACCGAATCTTCTGCTTCTACTTCTTTACCCGTGTACTGAGTAGGAATAATTCCTAAAAAATCTTTGTGGTTCATAACGTTTCATTTAGAATTCAGGCGAGGGAAGTCCTTCTGTTTCAGCGATAACGATGAGCTGTTAACTGTGTTTTCCAGCCCTGCAAAAGAAACCCACCTGATCCAATTATTTCATGGATGTAACTTACTTAAGTTAAGAATTATTTACTTTTCAAGGTTACAAAAGGGAACACAGGCAGCCCTATCAGTGCGCTCGGTCAGGGCCGGAAGCCTACAGTTTGTAGACGATAAATCCATTTTTGTCGCATAATTTCATTTGGAATTCATTTCGTAGAGTACTTTGCCCCATGGGTATTCAGTGGTATACTAAGAAATGGGTGACGATCAGCCTGCATATCCTTTTCTGGATTCTGTTCTTTGTTTCCCCATATTTATTGCGCCCTGTAATGGATAATGCCCCTGCAGGTCCACCCAGAAGATACATTGGGTTTTATTACCTGCTTTTTTTGAACAACGTGGTACGGCTGCTGCTCTTTTATGCTAATTCCTACATTTTTATTGCCCGCCTGGTGTATCGAAAAAGATACGGTCAATACATACTGGTACTGATCATGGCATTTGGCATCATGTTTTTCATGGACCGGCTATTCTTTAATTTACTGATAGAAGGCATGCGCTATAGCAGCTGGAATTTTTTTGTATTTAACCTGCTTCCATTTTTCTTTATCATTATTTCAAGTACTGCGTATAGGATGATCCGAGACAGGATAGAAGAGAATCAACAGATCAACAACCGCGAAACGGAGAATCTAAAAACAGAACTGACCTT
Source organism: Flavisolibacter sp. (assembly GCA_031365785.1). Classification (GTDB taxonomy): domain Bacteria; phylum Bacteroidota; class Bacteroidia; order Chitinophagales; family Chitinophagaceae; genus Flavisolibacter. Next base: position 1,611 of record JANLYU010000439.1, read on the forward strand.
CCTTCGGTCCCAGGTGAGTCCGCATTTTATGTTCAATGTGCTGAACAATATGGTGGCGCTGGCCCGGAAAGGATCCGACCAGCTGGAACCCTCACTTATCAAACTTTCTTCTTTAATCCGGTACATGGTGTATGAAACCAAGGACAAAGTATCGATCAGAAAGGAAATCGAATACCTGCAGAGTTATATTGATTTGCAGCAACAACGATTTGGTAGGAATATGGTGTTGAGTGTAAGCATGCATGATATTGATGCAGATGATGAAATTGAACCGATGCTGCTGGTTGCCTTTGTAGAAAATGCTTTTAAGCATGGAACAGGATTAGTGGAAAAGGCCGAAATCATGATCGAACTGAAAGTCCGGAATGGACTTCTTACCTTTTTAGTGAGGAACCGGTACGATCCGGATTCCCCTGACAGTAAAGACGGGGATTCCGGAATTGGCCTGCCTAACGTTCAACGACGATTGAATTTACTATACGGTCAAAAACATAGCCTGTTGATTTCTAAAAAGGACAACTGGTTTTCCGTTTCCTTACAATTAAACCTGCATTAATGCTCCGATGCCTGGCTATCGATGATGAAGAACTTGCGCTGGAACTGCTGGTAGACAATATCAGTAAAGTACCTTTCATGGAACTGGTTGCTGCCTGCAGCAACGCGCTGGAAGCCATGAAAATATTACAGGAGCAACCTGTTGACCTTGTTTTTACCGATAT
>JANLYU010000455.1:0-9020 GCA_031365785.1 Flavisolibacter sp.
ACTTTACCAGGATGACGAGATTACCCAAAATGGAGCAGCAGATTTTCTGGAAGGCAAGTTGGGTTCCAAAGGAACCTTGCCTGTTACTATTGGCCAACATCCTTATGGATCAGGCATCTTCATCAACCGCTTTATTCCAACTGGAACTTCATTAGCATGGCTCACCATAGACAGCATTGTAAATGATGGCCTTGCCAAAAAAGCTTTTCCGGGATGTGAAGTTCTGGCTGTGCAACATGGCGAGATTAAATATCACAAGGCATTTGGCAACTTTGAATTCGATCCGCATTCCCTCCCTGTAACACTGGAGAGTATTTATGACCTCGCGTCAGTAACCAAGATTTCAGCGACCACTGTTTCCATAATGAAATTATACGAACAAGGTCAACTCGATCTGCAGAAAACCCTGGGCGACTACCTTCCTTTTTTACGAGGTACAGATAAAGAAGGAATCAAAATTACCAATGTACTGCTGCACCAGGCAGGCCTGAATCCTTACATTTCTTTTTATAAGGAAACTATAGACCCTTCATCAGGTGCTCCTTCCAGTACATTGTACCATCCTACTTCAGACACACTTTACAACATCCCAGTGGCACGTAACCTGTGGCTTCGCAAAGACTGGAATGATACTATGCTGATGACGATCGCTAAAAGCAAGCTGGGTCCGGAAGGCGTTTATGTATATAGTGATAATGATTTCATCCTGCTTGGAAAAGTGGTGGAATATATCAGCGGCTTGACGCTGGACCAGTATGTGCAGAAAACTTTCTATAATCCACTTGGCATGACGACCACGGGTTTCAAGCCCTGGCAGCGATTTGGCGTAGAGCGGGTGGTGCCCACTGAAGAAGAAAAATATTTCAGGAAACAATTGTTGCGTGGTTATGTACATGATGAAGGTGCTGCCATGTTTGGCGGAGTTTCAGGTCATGCAGGTCTTTTTTCCAACGCCTACGACCTTTCCATGCTCTATCAGATGTTACTCAATGGTGGTGAGCTCAATGGCCAACGCTTCTTAAAAAAAGAAACCATTGACCTTTTTACGGCATACCACAGCGATATCAGCAGGAGGGGATACGGGTTCGACAAACCTGAGAAAGACAATTCCACCCGCAAAGAACCTTATCCTTCCGTTCTGGCCTCACCCGAAACCTTTGGTCATACCGGTTTTACGGGCACCTGTGTTTGGGTGGATCCAAAAGCAGGACTGGTTTACATCTTTCTTTCTAACAGGGTGTACAGTACGCGCACCAATAATTTACTGGGACAAATGAACATCCGTGGAAAAATACAGGATGCGATCTATAATGCGTTGCAAAAAGAAGCAGCCACTCCTGCTGCTCCGCAATAATTTATAACGCTACCGAAGATGCTAGAAATAAGTAGCATAAGTCATGTATTCCTAAAGTGATTTTTTCACAGCATCCCTATGAAGGCTGGTCAGTCTTAGGTAGGTCCGGTTGACCCGGCGGTCTTTTCTGAATGGGGGTTCTAGTTGATGGATTTATTTTTTGCTGTGGATTTGGTGGACGTTGCTGCGGATTAGGGGGCCTTTGCTGCGGTCTTCCACTGCGGGATGGTCCCTGTTGTTTTGATGATTGCCCGGTAGTTGATGGTGGTTCAGATGGTCGCTGTTGCTGGCCTCCCTGTCGCTGCTGTTGCTGACCCTTCTGAGGGGATTGACCGGGTCTTTGAAATGGTTTCTGTGGTCCCTGTCCCGGGCGCGGTTCCCTGTTTTTCTGGTGCCTTTTTTTATCTGCTTTTTCCAAACTTTTCAAAGTAATGTGACCCACTACATCTACAAATTCTGGCTCTACTTCCTTGTCTTTGGAAACCACTTCCACCGCTTCCAGTTCCTCAGGAATAATATTTTGATTGTTCAATGACCTGATCTTGGCTACTCTTTCAAGCGTGAGTGGATATTGTTTATTACTGTCCGGCAACACATACCACATCAGGTTCTTGAATATGTCTTTTTTGATCAGGGTGGCGGTGCCGCGACTCACCCGAAGCAGGTCTGCATTTTCAGGAAAGCCCTGTAAAGCGTCGAGGTAGGTATCCAGTTCATAATTCAGGCAGCACTTAAGCCTTCCGCACTGACCGCTTAATTTGGTTTGGTTAATGGAAAGATTTTGATAACGTGCAGCAGCGGTATTCACAGATTTGAAATCAGTGAGCCAGGTTGAACAGCATAATTCCCTTCCGCAACTCCCAATGCCACCCACCTTTGCTGATTCCTGGCGGGCACCTATCTGGCGCATTTCCACCTTGACCCGGAATTCAGACGCATAGATCTTGATGAGCTCACGGAAATCAACGCGGTCATCTGCTATATAAAAGAAGGTGGCTTTTTTTCCATCAGCCTGAAATTCTACCTGGCTGACCTTCATATTCAGGTTGAGTTGTTTGGCAATAGCACGGCTTCTGATCATCGCATCTTTTTCACGGGCTTTATTCTGCCTCCAGATATCCAGATCCCTTTCCGTAGCAAAACGAAGTATTCTTTTCATTTCAGGATTGAATTCATCCAATCCTTTTTTCTTCAGTTGGAGCCTGACAATTTCTCCGGTCAGGGAAATTTCACCGATATCAAATCCACTCACGCCTTCTATGGAGACCATGTCTCCCTTTTCGAAGTGTTGTAATGAATTATTCCGGTAATAATCTTTGCGGCTGCCCTGATTGAAACTGATTTCGATCACACGACAGGCTTCATTGGCATCACTAACAGGCAAATTAACCAGCCAGTCATGTGTATTCATTCTGTTACAGCCACCCGTGCTACAACCGCCATTGCTTTTACATCCGCCAGGTTTTCCACCTGTTGCAGTTCCGCAACTTCCGCATCCCATATAATGATATTCCCAGATTTTGATTCTCAATGACCGGGGTTGGTCATATGACTATGAAACACCTGCCGCGTTGGTACTTCAGTGTTCTGACGCATTGACGCTGAAACCTACTGCGTGATCCCTTATCGATCATCGATCAGTTTATAATGAGTATTTGATAGCTGTTTAAATCCTTTTCACAATCCTGATTACCCCGGATATATATTGAACCTCCTGAGAGGTAAGGCAAATATAATTTTTTTATATTGATATAGTGGTATCTGAACCTCACCACCGATAAAAGACTTATACTATGATGCTGCTGTTTTTTACAATGTGATAGATTTTGATCGACAGGGCATGAAAGAGGAGCTTGGCATTGGCATTTCTTTCAATGTGATAGGTAGCCCGGTCCAGTTCAAGGGCGATCGCCTCTTTTTGTTCCAGCCTCATCACTTTATTGAGTTTACCGGTAAAATCCTTTTCGCTTTCGGACAGTACCTCTTTAAAGTTTTGGAGTTTGGCTTCACCACTTACTTCCTGTCGCACTGCCTGCTCGATCAGGTGCGTAAAATGTCGGAGAAACTGTTTTTGTTTTTCCCTTCCAAGCCTGCCAATCTCCTCAATGAGCTTGATCAGCGGGACCGTTTGATTTTTAAGAGTGGCATTCAGCCAGTCCCGAAGTAGTCCATGGAAGTCCTCATCGGCATGCGCTAATAAATGGAGGGCTTCCCGGTAATTCCCTTCGCTGGCATTAGCTATCAACCGTGATTGTTCTGAAGTGCACGCATTTTTAGCGACCAGAAAATTTTCTATGGATTCCGGTTCCAGGAGGGGAACTCTAATCAGCTGGCACCGGGAAAGGATGGTGGAAAGGACCTCGTTTTCATTTTCCGCCACTAAAATAAATAAAGTGTCTGGTGGAGGCTCCTCTATCACTTTCAATAATTTATTGCCTTCCTTTCCCAGGTATTCTGGCATCCACATGACCAGGATCTTATATCCGTTTTCAAAGCTTTTGAGGCTCAGTTTTCTAAGTATATCATTGCATTCGGCGGAAGAAATATTTCCTTGTTTATTGTCTGCACCAATGTACTGCAACCAGTCGTAAACATTACCATAAGGATGTTGGCCGATAAATGCACGCCATTCAGATATATAATCCGAGCTCAAAGGCTGTGCTCCGGGTTTTTTTGTAATGACCGGGTAAGAAAAATGAATATCCGGATGTACCAGCTGTGCTGCTTTTGAAAAAGAAGGCTGTTGCTGCATCCAGTTATCGGCATCTGTCAATGACAATGGAATGTGCTTTTCCACCGGTGCTCCGAAAAGGTCAGCTGTGGCCTCCTGGCCACGGGGAAGCAAACTTACATACTGGGCAAAAGCAAGGGCTAATGGAAGGGCTCCGGTTCCTTCTTTTCCAAGAAAAAAAAGGGCATGGCTCAACCGGTTATGCGCTACCATTTCAACCAATTGTTGTTTGGTGCCTGTTTGCCCAATGATATCTTTGAAAAACATCTGTTATTACATAAAGCTGTCCGCCACTGGCGGACAGTTCAAAAAACATTCCTTTAGTACTTGTTTAGTTCAGAAATTTCAACACCTCTTCGCTCAGAGGCTTTGTTTTATTATTGATGACGGCCACCAGCTTCCCTTTTTCATCAATCATGAATTTGGTAAAATTCCATTTAATGGGATCTTCAACGCCAAGTTTTTTTGACTCATTGACCAGGTATTTGAAAAGCGGATCTATATCATCCCCCTTCACAGATACCTTCGAAGCCATGGGAAACGTGACACCATAATTTTTAGTGCAAAATTCCTTGATCTCTTTGTTGGTTCCTGGTTCCTGTCCCCCAAAGTTGTTAGCTGGAAAACCTACAATCACCAGTTTATCCTTGTATTTCTGATACAACACTTCTAATTCGGCATACTGGGGTGTATTGCCACACTGCGATGCAGTATTCACGATCATGATTTTTTTACCCTTGAACTGGGAGAAGTCGATTGATCCGCCTTCCAGGCCTTTAACTTTAAAATCATAGATGGAAGATGCGGCGAAAAGGCTGGAAACCAGCAGTGCCATAAATGCTATTTTCATAAATTATGTTTGATAGTGGAATAACCAACCAAAGGTAAGATGGTTGATACTTTTTTTATTGAATGGTGAATTATTGCTTTTCGAATGCTCCCAGGTCAGGCAAACCTACCGGTCGCGGAAAACCTTCCAGATCAATATTAACGCCCGTGCTGACACCTTTATCTTTTGCTGGGGAATTATTTGTGAGTCTGTACTTGCGATAAGGGAGGCTGGTATTGGTACTGTCAAATAAAGGATACTGGTTTGCAATGGCGCCGGTAATCGTACTATTTAAAGGAATGGACTGAACCCTCCATAACACTTTATCGAATACTACACTACCTGAACTAAGTTTTCTTGCCACGAGCACTTCATTGGGAACGAGTCCATTGTCATCACCCCAGAAAATACAATTGCGGAAAACTGCATTCAGAGGCTTGGTGACTGTCCCGAAGTAATCAGTGGCCACCAGCGATGGATCGCGGTGCTGGATAAAATTATTGGTATACCCAACAAGGGTACAATGAACGAACAGATAATTTCCACCCTGAATCAGCTGAAGATTTTTCCCACAATTGCTGATGAGTAAATTGGTAGCATCAATAGAAGTATTAATGCCTATGATCCCGGCATCAAATGCATTGTCGATCACTACCTGATTCAGTGTGAGCTTGGTGCCTAAGGATGGTTCCAAAGAAACAATAGCCTGGAATGCATTTTTGATGGTGGTGTAATTCATTACATTATTCCTGCTCTTTTCTGTAAACATGATACCGGGATAACTGGCAGGATAATCTTTGTAGGGGTTATCCAACCTGTCGCCTGAAAAAACAACACGGGCGCTGTCTTCCTGCTCTCCATTTACGCGCAAGGTGCCATTGATCAGAACAGGAGCATCGGCATGGACATAGATCCTGCACCCGCGGTTGATAGTAAGTGTAGCACTGGAATCTACCAGCAGTTTACCGAGAATTACATATGGAAGGTCGTTTTGCCAGATTTCCGAAACAGAAATTGTTTTATTATAAATGTAATGCGCATTACGCCCATATGCATCCAGCTGTACCCATTTCTGATGACCATTGTAGGTGATTTCTATACTATCCCTGATGATAAATGGCAAAGGGGCAGTATTAGGATTGATCATGACAGTAATAAAAACATATATACTGTCCTGTGCAGGCACATCTACATCCATCACCTGCGGTCCCGGCCTTCCATCCACAATTATTTTGAAAGCGGAAACTGCATTACCGAACAACCGCACAGAGGTAATACGGACACCTTTTTTATTATCATTTATGATCTTGAATACCTGTGATACGGAGCCGCTGGTTGTAAAAACGGTATCAAAATGAACAGAATCAACAGAAGTTTTCAATAAAGCAGAGGTACTGGTGGTATATTCCTCTTTTTTGCAGCCAAGAGCAAATATTATCAGCACTACCAGCAAACAACTCCCCGTGGTTTTCATGTATTAAAAATACGCCGGCCTGTTGAATAATGAAATGGAGTAACTATTGGTTTCTAAAATCCTGAGGAAATGCAAAGTGTTGCGATATTCAATGTTACCTGGTTGATGGTAAGAATTTCTCTGGCACAAGCCTCGAGTGTAGCACCCGTAGTAATGATGTCATCAACGAGTAACACCTGTTTGCCCTCCAGCAGGATGGCATCCCGTAGCTTGAAACGGTTTTCCATATTCTGCCATCTTTCAATACGTCCCTTTTTAGTTTGGCTTGCACTTAGAGCCGTCCGTTGTACCACTTGTTCTAAAACCGGTAGACCCATTTTATCCGCGATTCCTTTACATAATATGTTTGCCTGGTTGAAACCTCTGAGCCGTTCCCTGCTTTCGAACAGGGGAAGGGGGATGAGTGCGTCAAGAAATGAAAACCGGTTAGAGTGGATCAGGGTATTTCCCATCAATTGACCCAAATAAAATCCAAGGTCTTTGTTTCCATGGTATTTAAACTGGTGCAGCAGGCGTTGCATCATGGACCCCTTTGTAAAATAATACTGTGCAGTTGCATGAGTAACAGGAATTCTTCCCCAGAAAATTTTTTCAACAGGATTGGCAGGATACAAGTGAAAATCGGTGTGAGGTAGTGTGGAAAGACACCGGAGACATAGTAGTTGGGTAGGATTTAATCTATCACTTCCACATCCTTCGCACAAGTGCGGGAAAATAAAGTGGAGTAAGGCATCCCTTATTACTGGAAAAAAATTCATAAAGAGGACCAAAAGTAAAAGGTAAGCGATGTAGAATCTCGTGCAAAAAACTCCAAACATCAGGTATATTTCTCCATGACAGCTGCCTTCTACGAGCGTAACATAATTTCAGGCGTTTAAGTTGTCAGAATAAGTAGCGGTATAATTCGTCCACTCTCCCCATCGTCACCACTTCTATATTGAAGGTTTGTTTTCCAATACTTTTTTGATTGTATTTGGAGAGAATAATTTTTTCAAATCCCAGTTTCTCTGCTTCGGCAATGCGTTGCTCTATTCTGTTGACTGCTCTGATTTCACCACTTAGTCCAACTTCCCCGGCAAAACAAAACTGTTGCGGAATGGCGATGTCTTCAAAGGAAGATAACAAAGCTACCAGTACAGCAAGATCAATGGAAGGATCTTCTACTTTCAGTCCGCCTGCCATATTGAGAAAAACATCTTTCATTCCAAAATGAAATCCGCCTCTTTTTTCCAGTACGGCCAACAGCAATTGCAAACGGCGCAAATCAAAACCACTGACAGTTCTCTGGGGGGTGCCATAAACAGAAGGTGTAACGAGCGCCTGCACTTCAATGAGCAAGGGGCGTTGTCCTTCCATTGTGGCTGCGATAGCAATTCCGCTTAACGCTTCCTCTTTTTGGGTGATCAGCAGTTCGCTCGGATTGAGTACAGCTGTCATGCCTACTTCACTCATTTGATAGATGCCCAATTCGGAAGTGTTACCGAAACGGTTTTTCAAGGTTCGTAATATGCGGTAGGCATAATGCCGGTCGCCTTCGAATTGAAGAACGGTATCTACCATATGTTCCAATAATTTTGGCCCCGCTATACTTCCTTCTTTAGTAATATGGCCGATCAGAAAAACAGGTGTTCCGGTTTCTTTAGCAAACTGCTGGAATTCCGCAGCGCATTCTCTGATCTGTGAAATACTTCCAGGTGATGACTCAATAAGAGGAGAGGCTAAAGTTTGTATGGAATCAACAATAATCAGCTTTGGCCTTAACTTTTTAATTTCTGAAAATATCGTCTGAGTGGAAGTTTCAGTCAGTAAATAAAAATTTTTACTCGACATGTTTAACCGGTCTGCCCTCATTTTTATTTGCTGTTCACTTTCCTCTCCGCTTATATATAACGTTACTGTTTCCTTCAGTTGCAATCCCATCTGAAGAAACAAGGTTGATTTTCCAATACCGGGTTCGCCGGCAACAAGAACAATACTTCCCGGAACAATTCCTCCGCCTAAAACCCTGTTCAGTTCGGGATCAGTGGTGATGAGTCGGGGAACTTCATTAGTTTTTATTTCCTGGAGAGATAGCGTTTTTTTTTGAGGTATTTGTTCATGATAAGTTTCCCATTCAGATGCAGAAGATTTTTTTGATTCTTTTTGAATCACCTCTTCTACAAAAGTGTTCCATTGCTGGCAGGATGGACACTTACCTGACCACTTTGTACTTTCATACCCACAATTCTGACAGAAATAAGCCGTTTTTACTTTCGACATCACTGAAATTAAATTGAAACCAGGAGAATTTTGTAGTGGAACAACCTTGAATAGAAAAAGAAAACGGCAGGAAAAAAATGTTGTAAAAAGGGCTGATCTTACGATCAACCCTTTTACTTACTAACCCATTAAATTCTGACACTAAATTACAAATCTGCCCCAGATTACAAAATTATTTTTTGCTGCTGTGAATAACTTTTGCTTCAAATTATATAATGGGGTTTAGTCAGGAATGCGATGTAATAAGTTGAATATCAATACCATGACAAAATATTGGCTTCCCCGATATTAATTTTTTGCTGTAAAAATTGTAGTTCAATTATTTCGAAATAGGATAAGGTTTACAAAATGAAATCAAATACCGATAAGACCC
>JANLYU010000010.1:0-1772 GCA_031365785.1 Flavisolibacter sp.
GCATCAGCTATCTTTTTTGAAGCCCTCATCAGTAAACGGAGCTTTAAAGAATTGGCAAATTTCTGCCACTTTACTTTATCGCCGCCATACATCAGGTCGTAGGTGGACGATACAGTTTCAGTTCCCTCTTTCATAAGTGAATTGGCTTCCTCCAATTCAGCCAGCAACCCGGCGTAAATATCTGCCTGCTTATCGTACTTCGGGTACAATATTCCTTCCCTTCCCTTAAGGGCTTCTGAATAATAAATATCGCCATAGAAGTCAGTCATATAGGAGAATAGCAATGATCTGAATATTTTGAAAATCCCTTTGTGTGTTACTGACGCCCTTTTGTCAGCCAGGCTTATCGCACCGTCAATCAGTTTAAGAATATTCATAGCTGCATACAAGTCATCTGTGGGGTATTTAAAGCCCTGGTAATAATTGTCACCCCCCTGAAAATTTCTCTCCATATACTGTACTGCACTAGGAAGCCTGCTATCGTCATATCCCTTAACCGCGTAAAATAATGAAGTCTGTTTTATGATGGATGACAAGAGGAATGCATCATTCACATCTTCCACCGCATTTAACTGTTGCTGGGCATCGTAGGTCCTAAGTGAATCTTTACTGCAGGAAGCAACAAAGCAGGAGATCAAAACCAGCGCACCTAATTTTTTTATTAACGATTTCATGTTTTATTATTAAAAGTTAATTTATTAAAATCCAACTGAAAGTTTGAAACCATAAGAACGTATACTTGGCAACGTGGCCCTTAAAATACCCTGGTCGGTACCTACACCCTGAAAGGCAGATTCAGGATCTTCATGACGGCCCGATTTGTTCCATTGAAATACATTTCTACCAATTAAAGAGAACGTTACATTCTGTATTTTATATTTGCTTACCAGCTCATTGGGTAAGGTATACGCCAGTGAAATTTCCCTCATCTTAAAGTTGGTTGCGTCGTAGGTACGTGTGGAGGTAAAATTCCAGATCACATCCCCATAACTGTTGGTAGGTATCTGATAAAAAGTATTATTGGGGTCAGCACCATTAACTATATAATCAGCATCGCTCGCATTTGCAGGATCGCCTGTATAGTCGGGATTAAGAAAAACTCCTTTTGCATAACTGGCATCATTTAATGTATAGGAAGCCTGTCCATCGTTGTTGTTATTGATGGCGTCATACTGGCTTGCACCCTGTGCCGGCCATTCATGGCCGCCTTGTGAAGCATCTCTTCCTCCGCTCCACCAGGGGTTGTTTGGGCCAGAACTGACAGTGGTTTGAGTCATACCATCTGATTCCATGTATTTCTGGTTTACAGAAACATATTTACCGCCAGATCTTAAACTACCCACAAGGTTCAAAGAAAACCGCTTATACCTGAATGTAGTGTTGAGGCCGAGTATAAAATCAGGGTTGAAATTTCCCAGGCGGGCACGGTCACGTTCATCACCAGAATTCTGAAACTCACCACCAGAACCATCCAGCAATGGTTGTCCTGCGTACTTTCCCGACTTAACTCTCAGGACAGGATTGGCCTCGTACATATTTCCAATTTCTTCACCGACGGCTATCCTTACTTTTTCATTTCTGCCGTAATCAGCAAAAACATAACCATTAGGAGCAAACTTATCAGAAAGGCGTGTTATAGTTGCTTTGTATTTTGTAAGGCTGGCTGAAAGGTCCCAGCTATAGTCTTTTGTTTTAACAGGCGTTACTCCCAATTCAATTTCAAATCCTTTATTCCGTACATCACCAATGTTGGTTAATAAACCTGAATACCC
>JANLYU010000014.1:0-4605 GCA_031365785.1 Flavisolibacter sp.
CGGGCAGGTGTTTTTATCAAGTACCATCACGCCGGAACTACTTTTAAGGAAGGGCTTTGTGGTATAAAGGGTATTCAATTCCCTTTGCAGGAGTGATCCGAAAACTTCGCTTTCCTTTTGATAGGCAGTTCCCTTTCCCGAAACATAGATTTCCATTCCGCTACTATCCGCATGTTCCAGATTGGCATTGATATGAATCGAAATAAACAGGTCGGCGTGGTTCACCCTCGCCATTTCAATTCGTTGATTTAATTCCATGATGGAGGGTGTTGTTCTTGTTAAAAGAATTTTTATTTTACTATCCTCATTCAGTGACTCGACTTTTTTTGCTATAGCAAAAACTATTTCATCTTCAACTTCGTTACCCTGCCGTGCTCCATTAAAAGAACCGTTTTCCATTTTTCCATGGCCCGCATCAATAGCCACGGTAATGTTTTTTTCAAAGGGTATGCCTGACTTGATTACTTCTTTTGTTTTCAAGGTAAAAGCAAGAAAGGTCAGGGCAAAAACCGGCCATGCTAACAGACGGCCGGGAAAACCCAACCGGGAACTTTTGTGTTTTGTGATCATATTGATTCTTCTTTTTAATGAGGTTTGAAAAAAATGATGAACCACCTGGTAAGAGTTCACTGCACTGGTACTCTGAATGATCATGGAAGCAAAAGCTGAAAGGTCATGGGGTGCCAATGATCTTTCGTCCGCACGGAATTCATGAACAAGTTTCAGCTCTTTTCCGATGAACCAGAAAAAAGGGTTCATCCAGAAAACCACAAGTACACATTGTATAAACAGGTTGTCTATCGTATGTTTCTCCCTGACATGCACCAGCTCGTGATTTAAAATCTGACGTCCTGTTCCGGAGTGTAGATCAAGCTGTTCATTCCAGAAAATATATTGAAAAAAGGAAAATGGGGATCCCGATACTTTTGATTGGATCAAACGGGCCTTACCCATTTGTTGTGCCTGACTTTTTTTAATATTTATAAAAAGCCTAGCAAGGGATATCAATAGTCGGAAAAACAAGATGCTTGATATGATAAAATAGAATAAAAAATATAAGGAGGTCCCGGACGCATGGCCACGATGCAAAAATGGAACTTCATCCATATACTCATGTGCATTTTGAACCACTTGCAGCAGCTGAAAGCTACTTGTCTTAGTTTCATCACTGAAGTGAAAAAGCGAAAAGCTAAGAAGCGGTGTAAAGAGGGATACAACGACCGCTGACAGTAAATAAAATCTGTTCCACAGATGATAACACTGATTCCTTAACGCCAAAATATAATAGAGATAAAATATTCCTGAACAAATGAGGAGTTGGATCAGGTAATTGCTATATCCATTCATTTTTTACCTTTTTTAAGGTGTTGCAATAAGGTTTCCAGGTCTTCAAGGCTAATGTTGTTTTCCTTTACCATGAAGGATACCGCGTCGCTGAACGATCCCCCGAAATAGCCTTTGACAAAGTTCTTCATAGTGGCCTTGGAATAAGTTTCCTTGTTGACCAATGGATAATACTGGTGCTGCCTTCCAAATATTTTTACCCCTATAAATTCCTTTTCTGTCAGGATCTTCAACACGGTAGCTATGGTGTTCTGGTGGGGTTTTGGTGAGGGCAATGCATCCATAATATCCCGGATAAATCCTTCCCGGATCTTCCACACAACCTGCATGACCTGCTCTTCAGCTCTCGTTAAAACTTTCATGATTACATTAATGACACAAACTACAACTATATACTTAGTTTTACAACTAATTTATTAGTTTAATAAATAAAGATGCTTCCTTGAGGTTTCTTGTTTTATTTTGCAGCAAACAACGTTGAATGGCGGAAACGATTATAGAAATTAGTAATGCCAATATCTACCAGGGCGACAGTTTGGTGCTTCAGAATGTAAACCTGAAGGTGCATAAGGGTGAGTTCGTTTATCTGGTGGGAAAAACAGGAACCGGTAAATCCAGCCTCCTGAAAACGATGTATGGAGAATTGCCACTTACAGAAGGGCAGGCTACGGTGGTGGGATATGATTTGAGAAAATTAACCTGGAAAACGGTGCCCTACCTCCGCAGAAATCTGGGAGTTGTATTCCAGGACTTTCAACTGCTGACTGACCGGAATGTAAATGACAACCTGAAGTTTGTTTTGAAAGCAATTGGTTGGAAGGATGATAAATTAATGAATGAAAAGATCAGTGATGTGCTGGATAAAGTAGGCCTGCGCTCCAAAGGATTCAAAATGCCTTATGAAATGAGCGGGGGTGAGCAGCAAAGGGTAGACATTGCACGCGCACTTCTGAATTCTCCCAAACTCATTCTTGCAGACGAACCTACCGGTAACCTCGACCCTGAGACCTCTGATGAGATCATGCAGTTAATGATCCATATTGCAAGAGACTATGGTACTTCTGTGGTGATGGCCACCCACGATTACATTGTGATTCAAAAATTTCCAGCCCGCATGGTAAGGACTGAATCTGGGAAAGTTTTTGATAACGCTACAATAGCTCGCTAAGCAGCCGGGCATTCTCCTGGTTATGATAAAGTAACAACAGAGGGAGCCTTTTTTTGATTTCCAATTCATTAAAAGGTTGTTTAAATAATTCAGGGATGATCTTGATATAATCCTCACTTTCCTCAGCCAGGAAAATGCCATCTGTTATTCCGCTCCCTTCTATTCCACTCTGGTTGGTAATACAAAATCTTCCTTTGAACAAAGCGTGGAGCAATTTTAATTTAATGCCTGTGCTGTTGAGCGAAGGAAGAACATGAATATGTGCACCGGATATGAGGGCTTCCAACCCTTCTGAAGAAGGATTGTTGATCACATGAATATGATGGTAAGGACGTATTAGTATAGAAAGGTATTTGGGCATCCCCTTACCGGCAATAATAAAAGGTACTTTGATTTTCGAGAAAACCTGTTTTACCAGCCAGGCCGCTGCAGCGGCATTCTCAGCAATTTTCATATTACCATGGTACAGGCAATAATTACCTTTTCCTACTGGTGCGGATATTTCCTGCCATGGTAAAAAGCAGGGAACGTGATGTACATTGGTAAACTGAAACCTGGTACGTAGGATTTCCGTGTCTGATGAGGAAATGGCTGCTATCGGTAATGATTTGACAATTTTATCATAGTATCGGCGTAGCAAAAGACTTTCATAATAACCATAAGCTTTTCTAATTAGATTTTTTTCATTCATTGCCAGTCTCTGGTAATAAGCAACTTCCTCATTGTGCATCCGAACCACCACCCGCCTTGTTGGATCGAGAAAGGGCAGGATAGAAGTGCCATGAATACCTTCTATGAGTATGGGAAACTGGTCTCTATTTAATCGTTGGATCAGCTGCTGATTCTTTCTTGATTGAACGATGTAAGGACGGTTCCATAAAATGGACTGAAAAAATCCTTTTCGTTTATAATAAAACGATTCAACACAATCATTTTCGAGCCCTTTCATATTCCTGTTGTCATGATAGTCAAAATAATGCAACCTCACTTTCCTACCCAAAGCAGAGAATGCCCTGATCTTATAAAACATATCAATGGCGCCTCCGTAATCTGGTGGAGAAGGGGCATCCAGGCATATGATATGGAGACCTTCAGTTGGCAAAGAGCGTAGTATAAAAGTCAAGCAATATTTTTTCCTCCCGTTGCCAGCACAAAACTAAACGGGCCTTCAGGCAGTTCTGGTGTAATTCTTCCCTCAGTGCCTCATTCTGCATCAATTCCTGGATATGATCGGCAATCAGGTCGGGAGATAGCTCTTCCAAAAGCAGCGCAACCCGATACTGATTGTTGATATTTTTGTATTCGGGATAATTCATAGATACTTGCGGGAGACCCGCATGTATATAATCTAGAAATTTATTAGGAAGGGCATAAAACTGGTTGATCCCCTCTTTTTCAGCCAGGCTGATTCCAATGGCCGCATTTTGTGCAATGCGGCCCAATTGACCGGGAGGAACCATACCTCTCAGCTCTACCTGTTGCTCTACACCATGTTGTTGAATCAGTGACTTAAGCTTTGACATGAAGTTGCCATTTCCGCAAATGACCAGGCGCTCTTTCGTCATTTTCAAAGCGGGAATAAGATATTCAAACCCTCTTCCTTCGTTCACTGCACCCTGATACAATAGGAAATTTTCCTTTTTTGGATTATTTTCTAATGGCATCAGAACTGGAAGGTTTCTGATAACAATAAAATTTTTATGGTATCGCTGGCGGAAGGCCTGGGATAATCCTTCACTCACTGTATAGCCATGATGAAATCTTGGTACTGAAAATCTTTCTATAGCCAACCACCAGCTTTTAATTAAAGGCCTGGATCTTACTTCTTTCATTTCAGTGAAATATTCATGGGCATCATAAATTCTTTTTATTCTTTTAATAGATGAAACCATTAGGCATGGAAGAATGGTATCCAGATCAATAGCGCAGAGGGCATCCATTTTCCTGAAGAATAAAAATATAAAAAGCCGAAGGTTGAACTCTGTATAAAAGAACAAACCTTTATTGAATAAGCACCGAATCCTTTTCTGACGAAACAATTTTTCATCAAGCGGGACGGAAGTATGCAATAGTCTTCCCACCAGGCATACCTT
>JANLYU010000029.1:0-4669 GCA_031365785.1 Flavisolibacter sp.
AGGACCTTGCGAACCTGTTAACCCTGGCATACCAATTGGACCTTGCTGACCTGTTGCTCCTGTAGCACCAATTGGTCCGGTAAAACCCATTGGTCCCGCTGGTCCTTGTGAACCTGTAGAACCTGCCGGACCTTGTGAACCAGTAGCTCCTGTTGCACCATTCGCTCCTGCTGGCCCTGCCGGGCCTTGCGCTCCGGGTGCGCCATTCAAACCATTCAATCCGTTCAAACCATTTGCTCCATTAGACCCATTAGATCCATTAGAACCATTCAATCCATTAAGTCCCTGAAGTCCTTGCAGCCCTTGTGGGCCGGTTGAACCGGCAGGTCCGGCTGGTCCTACTGCACCAGCAACACCTGGTAAACCCTGCGCACCTGCGGCACCTGCGGCACCTGCTGGTCCCACTGCACCGGCAACGCCTGGTAATCCCTGTGCACCTGCGGCACCTGCTGGTCCAGCTGGTCCAATGGGACCGGGTACACCTGGTGTGTTGCTTTTTTCTGCGAACAAGGCGTAGGGAACACTGAGCATTTGCGTCGTTCCCATATTGATATAAGAGGATCCGCCAGCGGGATCAAATTCTACCTTTAAAGATTTTGTTCCTACGCCCCAGGGAATAGCACTAAAGGCAACATATCCGCTTACGGCGGTACCCTGCCCGATATTCACAGTAAATAATCCGAATCTGTTGGTGTTTACATTTTGTGTTTCCTGGTAAATCGTACTGGCGCCATCGAGGATGCTCAGTCGAACGGAAACAGGATGATCGCTGATTAAATTTCCCGCTGCGTCCCTGGCAACAGCCTGGTAAGGGATCGCGTTCGGGGTCTGCGCGTACATGCTACCGCAGTACAACAGTACCGCAATAGCGGTTAAGAAGAATTGCTTCATGTTAGTTTGGTTTATGTTGAAAATAATAGAGACAAATGCCGTTAAAAGAAACGCATTCAGTGGTACAGTAAGCGATCGTCAATAGGAGGATACACAATCACGAATAAGGGGAAGAAAGGGTCCTTATTTTTCTTATTTTTTAAAACAATAGGGGATGTTTTTACGATTAGTCATTGAATATAAAATAACAATACCGTTTTACAAGCGATTTTGATGAGTATTTTGCTGAATGTTTTGCACATGTTCTCATTTAGATGAAGTATGAAACTTAACACCCAACAGGTGGTAAAGAACAATTAATACTGTTGTAAATCCCCGGGAACATTGTACACTAAACTTTTCCTTAGCAAGAAAGAAAATGCTGGTCAAAACTTTTGGAAGTGCTGTTTACGGAGTGGAGGCCATTACGATTACAGTGGAAGTGAACTGGATGGAAACCGGAACCAATTATCTGATTGTTGGGCTTCCCGACAATGCGGTAAAGGAAAGTCTTCAGCGAGTGGAAAGCGCTATCAAAACGATAGGATGCAATATGCCACGGACAAGAATTGTGGTCAACCTTGCACCTGCAGATATCAAAAAAAGCGGAACCGCATTTGATCTTCCAATTGCAGTGGGCATCCTCACCGCAACCAGTCAAATAGTTCATCCTGACATAGTAGAGAAGTATGTAATTATGGGCGAGCTGAGTTTGGATGGGGCCATCAAACCTATCAAAGGAGCCTTACCAATCGCCATACAGGCGAAAAAGGAAGGATTCAAAGGTTTTATTTTACCACACGTGAATGCCAGGGAAGCTGGTATGGTCAGCGGGCTGAATGTGTATGGCATCACACATATCCGTGAGGTCATTCTTTTTTTCAAAAGTGAAGAAAAAAGCCTGTTGCCAGTGGGCATCAACACCCAACAGGAATTTCTAGAAGCTCAATATGAATTTGAAATTGATTTCAGTGATGTAAAAGGTCAGGAAAATATCAAAAGAGCATTGGAAATTGCAGCAGCAGGAGGTCACAACGCCATCCTTATCGGCCCTCCGGGAGCTGGAAAAACCATGATGGCCAAAAGACTACCCACTATTCTTCCACCACTGAACTTGCAGGAGGCTATGGAAACCACCAAGATCCATTCAGTTGCCGGGAAGATGCCGGAAAATACCACATTGGTGGCGCGCCGGCCTTTCCGTTCTCCACACCACACTATTTCCGATGTAGCCCTCGTGGGAGGGGGAGGCATTCCTCAACCGGGTGAAATTTCACTGGCGCACAATGGTGTTTTGTTCCTGGATGAATTGCCTGAATTTAAAAGAACCGTACTGGAAGTGATGCGTCAACCCATGGAAGAAAGAAGGGTCACCATTTCCAGGGCAAAGGTAGCCGTTGATTTTCCTGCTTCCTTCATGCTGATTGCTTCCATGTATCCATGTCCGTGCGGTTTTTATAACCATCCTGAAAGAAACTGCAGTTGTCCGCCCGGTACCGTTCAGAAATATCTTAATAGAGTGTCTGGTCCTCTCCTTGACCGTATTGACCTTCATGTGGAAGTGACGCCCGTGGCCTTTCATGAACTTACCGCCACTCAGGTTCAGGAAGCTTCTTCTTCCATTAGAGAAAGGGTCATCAGCGCCAGAGCACTTCAGGCAGAAAGGTACCTGCATCGCGATGGCATCTATTGCAATGCACAGATGTCCAGTAAAATTCTGAGAGAAATTTGTGTCATCAGCCCGGCTTCCCAAAAGCTGTTGAAGACTGCCATGGAAAAGCTGAACCTCTCTGCGCGTGCTTATGACAGGATCCTGAAGGTATCCAGAACGATCGCTGACCTGGAACAAAGTGCCGACATCCGGGTGGAACACCTTGCAGAGGCCATCCAATACCGGAGTCTGGACAGAGAAGGGTGGGGGGGATAGGCTGGCATACTAATTTAATAAAATGATCACACCACCTATTTGACCAATGCCCAATTATATCATTTACTACGCCACCACTCTTGATGAAATCAATGAATGTTGTTATTCCATACTCAAATACCTGGATGTATATAACCTGAAGCCACCTACCAGCCACCAGGTGATCGTTTATACCCATAAACCAGCTTTACTGGAAGCATATGGATCGCTTTGTCAAGGGTTTGAATTAAAAGAAGTTCCTGAAAGGGAGTATCATACGGCTGACAAAGTGGACACCATTAAAAAATTTGCAGAAGTCCATGAAGGCAATGTCCTCTACCTGGGATCTGCTACCTACCCGGTGAAAGATCTTTCCATGATGTTTTCCAATATGGAAAAGGGTACTGTTTATGGCAGTCATTACCCGGATAAAAAATCAGAGGGTACTTTGAAAAAAGAAAATATCACGGTGCTGGGGTTCAACACAAATACCAGACAAACCATTGATGACCTTCGTCATTCAGAAGATCTGAAAAGCGTGAAAGGTTTTATTGAAGAATATATTGATTTAAAAGAATTCCGTCTGCTCTTGAAAGATTTTTTCACTGTCAACCAGGAAGAAAGCATTCCCAATTTGATAAAAATCATTCATCCAGTTGATGCCAAGGAAATTCAGGATCAGAAAAAACAATTCCTCCAGCTTCCATTTTATTCCAGAGTGTTACGAAAAATGCGGGGCAGGGGGTGGAACATTTCACAGTATGCAGTAAAAGCCTAAGGACCGCGGTCTTATGTACACTCTGATAGACCTGGCAGTTTCTATTTCCCATAAATAGTAACTTGTACAATTAATTACTGCAGGAACATGAAAATCTTATTACATTATTTAAGACCTTACCGCTTACTGGTCTTTTTGGTATTATTACTGGCAGCCATCAACATTGGGTTCTCCCTGGTTGATCCCATTATTTTTGGAAAACTGGTCACGCTGGCCAATGAACATCAGAAAATACAAACCCCACCCGGATCATTCAACTGGCATGACTTTCTGTTTGCACGTACTACTGTGTTATCTAAATCTGGTAAACTACAAGCTGTGTATGGAGTGGTATGGTTGCTCATCGCTTCTATTTCTGTAGCCATGGTCAGCCGTATTGCGAAAAATTTCCAGGATTATTTTCTCAATGTGATTGTTCAGAAATTCGGTGCTAAAGTTTTTACAGATGGCTTGCAGCATGCTATGAAACTTCCTTATCAGGAATTTGAAGACCAGAGAAGCGGAGAAACACTGAGCGTGCTTCAAAAGGTTAGAACCGATACCGAAAAGTTCATCAACAATTTTGTAAACATTCTTTTTACCGTTTTGGTAGGCGTGGTCATTGTGGTAGTATTTTCTATCAGCATCTACTGGTTACTACCTATCGTTTATTTTGGCGGCATTGGAATTCTAATGATCATATCTAACATTCTAAGTAAGAAAGTAAAAACTATTCAGAAGGTAATCGTTTCACAAACCACTTCCCTGGCAGGAACCACCACAGAGTCATTACGAAATATTGAGCTGGTAAAAAGCCTGGGACTTACCGAACAGGAAGTCACCCGCCTGAATCAAAATACCTACAAAATCCTGGGCCTGGAGCTCACCAAAGTAAAAAGAATCAGGAGCATTGGGTTTGTTCAGGGCACATTTGTGAATACACTGCGGCAAGTAATTTTATTTCTATTGATGTGGCTTATTTTCCAAAACAGGCTGGATGCCGGGCAGCTGGTGACCATGCAGATCTATTCCTTTTTTATTTTCGGACCGCTTCAGGAAATTGGAAACATCATCCTCAGCTACCGCGAAGCAGAAGCCTCTCTGAATAATTTTCAGAACCTCATGATCAAAAAGCC
>JANLYU010000139.1:0-3530 GCA_031365785.1 Flavisolibacter sp.
CCAAAAGGGTACCATCATCGTGAAGTTTGGGGGTGTTTTTATCACTTCTTTCAAAGTCAGGTACGACAATTTTACTGGGGCCCAGCTGGATCCAACTGTCCAAAACATTGCAATAGGTAATATTACATTTCAAAAAACCATTCCACTTCCGGTAACTATTTCTGCTTTCAACGGTATACCCAATGAAAAGGGAACAGTTGGTTTGAACTGGACGGCTCAGCATGAATATAATTTTGATTACTATGCTATTGAACGCAGTGAGAATGGAGTATCCTTTAATGAGATTGGTCGGGTGAAAAGTAAAGAAAGTGAAAGTGTAATAGATTACCGTTTTGAGGACCTGAATATCAATGCCAGTAAGTATTATTACAGGCTTCGCATGATAGACCTTGACGGGACCTTTAATTATACTAAGGTGATTACGGTTTACCCAGTAAATATTATAGGCTTTAAAGTGTACCCGACTTTATTCAGTAAAGATGTAACCGTATCCACTAATATCGCCAAAGCTCAACAACTTGTTTTCGGAGTGTTCAATATGACGGGTGAAAAAATATTTACAACTCACTATAGTTCCAACCAGGGAAATAATGAATTTCACCTGCAGCTCCCTTCATCCATTCCTCCAGGAAAATACATTGTGAGAATTGAAAACATAGAAAAATCAGCGGTGGTTATTAAACTATAAAAAATCTATTAGGAAAATGTCCGGCAAAGGCTGGACATTAAATTCTGAGTATCCTGATTGCTATGAAAAAATTAAGTATTCAAATTAGGCTGGAGAATGCTGAATTTTTAAGTAAACCAGACAAAACCGGTAGATGCTCAATACCGAAATTTTACCTTCCAATAAACACCATAAGAATTTGAACATCACTCGGATTGATTCCAGAGATCCTGCTGGCCTGACCAAGGGTTCGTGGCCTGACCTTGTTTAACTTTTCTCTTGCCTCCACCCCTAGCGATTTAATGCGTTGATAATCAAATTGTTCTGGAATAGCATGTTCTTCCATTTGCCTCATTCTTTCCACTAAATCTCTTTCTTTGTCAAGATAGACCTGGTATTTGATTTGAATTTCAGCCTGTTCAATGGAGTCTCTGGAAAATGTTTTCAAATGCTCGTTTACTTCGGCAATATTTTCCATGATCTCAAAAAGGCCCACATTGGGTCTTAGAATGATTTTATCCAGTTTTTGTTTTTCATGGATCGCGGCGCTTCCAATTTTTTCGAAGTAGGGGTTAATTGCTTCTGGAGTCAATAGCAGAGAATGGATGGTTTTTTTAATGTTTTCAACATCTGATTTCTTTTGCATGACTTTTTCCATCCTTTCCTGGGAGGCCAGTCCAATTCTATAGCTGATTTCGGTTAATCTTTCGTCTGCATTATCCTGCCGTAGTAAGGTCCGGTATTCTGCCCTGGAAGTGAACATCCTGTAGGGTTCTTTGGTTCCCTTGCTAATCAGATCGTCTATAAGTACCCCTATATAGGCTTCATTCCTTTTTAAAATTAAAGGTGGCTCTTGTTGAATATAAAGGTGGGCATTGATGCCTGCCATCAGGCCCTGGCATGCGGCTTCTTCATAGCCTGTAGTACCATTGATCTGACCAGCAAAAAATAGTCCTCCTATTAATTTGGTTTCCAGATTATAGTTGAGCTGGGTAGGAGGAAAATAATCGTATTCGATAGCATAACCTGGTCTGAAGAATTTCACCTTTTCAAAGCCTTTTACCTTACGTAAAGCATTGTATTGCACCTCTTCAGGTAGAGATGTGGAAAAACCATTGACATAGATTTCCACGGTGTTCCAACCCTCAGGTTCAATGAAAAGCTGGTGCCTTTCTTTATCCGCGAAACGGTTGATTTTGTCTTCAATACTTGGACAATATCGGGGACCGGTTCCTTCAATTTGTCCGGTAAACATGGGACTTCTGTCAAATCCCGTTTTAAGCATTTCATGGACTTCCGGATTGGTATAAGTGATCCAGCAGCTTTTTTGTGCAATAGGTTTTTTTGTATCCATGAAGGAAAAGCCCGTGACCTCGTCATCTCCCTTTTGTTCTTCCATTTTGGAATAATCAAGCGAACGTCCATCTACCCGGGGAGGAGTACCGGTTTTTAATCGGTCACTTTCAAAGCCCATTCTGACTAATTGCTCCGTTAATCCTTCAGAAGCTTTTTCCCCTACCCTTCCCCCTCCGAAATGTTTTTCACCGATATGAATAATTCCATTTAAAAAAGTGCCATTAGTAAGTACTATGGCTTTTGCCCTTATTTCATGTCCCAGTCGTGTGACGACGCCAGCGATTTTACCATTTTTAAATCTCAATTCTCTCACCATATCCTGATAGAAGTCAACACCCTTGGTTCCTTCCAACATTTCCCTCCAGGTTTGAGCAAATAGCATTCTGTCATTTTGCGTTCGCGGACTCCACATAGCAGGTCCTTTTGATCTATTGAGCATTCTGAACTGAATCATGGATGCATCAGAAACAATTCCAGAGTAACCCCCCATGGCATCTATCTCCCTAACTATCTGACCTTTAGCTATCCCACCCATGGCTGGATTGCAACTCATCTGGGCAATAGTTTGCATATTCATAGTGACCAACAATACTGATGAGCCCAAATTAGCTGCAGCTGCGGCTGCTTCACATCCAGCGTGCCCTGCGCCGACTACTATTAAATCGTATTCAGAAAACATAAAATTATTTTGGGGTTCCACGTGAAACATTACTTTTTTTTGTTTCACGTGGAACAAAGTATTGAAGCAAATAATGATCTTCTTTTTTTCGAATTTCCAGGATATCAGACTTCTTTTTATCCCTGTACCCGCATAAATGAAGGGACCCATGGAATATTACCCGGTGCAATTCATGGATTTGTGTTGTGCCATGAAGCTGTGCATTTTCCTTAATCCGATCAATACTGATATAAATATCAGAGAGTACGGGTTCGCCGGGCTGATGAAAAAAAAAGGTCAAAATATCGGTAAAGGTATCATGTGATAAAAATTCCTGGTTCAGAGAATGTAAATACCGATCGGAGCAAAAGATATAATTGATATGATTAACAGAAATCTTTTCTTTTTGAAATAGGTGAAACAGGTAAAGTTTCAATTTTTTACGTTGCCTTAAAAACTGAGGATTAGCCAAATAATGAAATTGCATTTGTTGGATAGTTTGATCGCTCATAAACAAAAATCTGAAACTCCATAAAACTCAATACTATAGTTTTGAGTCTTACTGGTTTGTATGAAACTATCAGAATTGAAATCCGGGGAGCGGGGTATAATTGTCAGCTTTCAAAGTTCTGAAATTGGCTTGAAATTGATGGAAATGGGCTGTATACCTGGTGAAGAAGTAATTGTTGAACAAATAGCACCACTTGGAGACCCCATTTCTATTCGTATCGCCGGGTATTCCCTAAGTCTTAGAAAAAGTGAAGCCAATCAAATCATTGTTCAACTTAACAAATTGAAAATCAATTAGTTAATGGAAATAGGACTCTATTTTGGATCCTTCAACCCTAT
>JANLYU010000179.1:0-14763 GCA_031365785.1 Flavisolibacter sp.
ATTCCATTCAACGTGAATTCGAAGATGTAGCGGCGCTGATCAATTCCTTAAAAGAACCTGTATACCTTCTAGGACATTCTTATGGAGGGATTTGCAGTCTGGAAGCGTTATTGCTTACCACCAAAGTCCGTAAACTGATCATTTATGAACCGCCTATCAGTAATGGTCCACCTGCTGATGCAGAAACTGAAAAAATAGACAGGCGAATTGATTCCCTGGTGGAAATAGGTGAAAAGGAAAAAGCTTTGATCGTCTTTCAGTCAGAAATTGTAAAAATATCGCCAGAAGAAATGAAAAATATGCAGGCCGGGCCCATGTGGGCATCAAAAATCGCTACTGTGCACACCTTGCCAAGGGAAAGGAAAGCAGCGAAAGAATACATTTTTTTACCTGCAAAATTCCAAACCGTAAGGATACCCACGTTATTACTTTTAGGTAGCAACAGTCCGCAGGAAATGGTAACCTCCACCCGTATGGTACATGATGCCCTTACAAACAGTCGCATTTCCATATTACAAGGACAACGGCACAACGCCATGACTACTGCCCCCCAACTCATGGCAAATGAAATCATTCACTTCCTATCAGAAAAATGAGCGTGGACCTTATGCAGCGCCTGCCAGGTTGTGGTTCCCTAACTTTACCTCTTTGTAAAAAAAATCCAACCATGGAAATACAACAATGGGAAAATAAATTTTTATCGCATTTTAGTTATGCGATCCGCTGCAGCCTTACAAATAAAATCATTTTAATCGACCCTTCGCGAAATCCCACACCCTATCTCGACTATGCCAGAATGTATCACGCTGAAATAATCGGGATCATAGAAACCCATCCTCATGCAGACTTTGTAAGCAGTCACCTGGAAATTTCCCAAATTACCGGTGCCACTATTTACTCGAGCCAGCTTACCGGTGCTACCTATCCCTACCAGTCATTTGATGAAGGACAGCAAATAAAAGTGGGAACTATTACTTTATCGGCTCTGAATACACCAGGCCATTCACCAGACAGTATTTGCATCATTGCTGAGAATGAAGGCCTGCAAAAAGCTCTGTTCACAGGCGATACATTATTTATTGGCGACTGTGGACGGCCCGATTTGCGGGAAGGCACCGGTAACATTCAATCTTCCCGTTCGGAACTGGCCAGACAAATGTATTATTCTTTGAGAAATAAAATTGCTTCACTACCAGGTAACGTAGAAGTATACCCCGCTCACGGCGCTGGCACTCTTTGCGGCAAAGCACTGAGCAAAGCACATAAAAGCACCATTGCTGCAGAAAAAATGACCAACTGGTGTTTGCAGCCAGCCACAGAAATAGAATTTGTTAATCAACTGCTGGCCGACCAGCCTTTCATTCCTGTTTATTTTCCATTTGATGTAACCCTGAACAGAAAGGGCGCTCCGCCGCTTGAGAAAAATTTGAAACTTGTAAAAAAAGGAAAAGAAATCGTTAATGAAGAAGGGGCATCAAGGCTGAAAAAAAATCTTTGGCTCATAGATGCCCGCGCTGATTCTGAATATAAGAAAGGTTACCTGCCCCAATCAGTGAATCTGATGGAAGGAGAGAAATTTGAAACCTGGCTCGGAAGCATCATCTCTCCCGGTGAAAAATTTTATTTAGGAGCAGCATCCGAAAACCAGCTAAGGCGACTGATGGAGCGGGTCGCTACAATCGGTTATGAAGAGCAGATCGAAGAAGCATTTGTGATTCACTATGGTATGCATCAAATGGAAGATTTGAATGTGGAGACTTTTAAAAAACACCCTGAAGATTATACCATTGTAGATGTACGCAATGCCTTTGAGACGCAGCAAAATAAAATTTTCGTGAACAGTCTTTCCATACCGCTTTCAGAAATCCGAAACAGGATCCATGAAATTCCCTTATCTAAACCAGTGGCGGTACATTGCGCAAGCGGTTACAGAAGTGCTGCCGGAGCTTCCCTTGTAAAATCGTTGCTGAACCAACAGTTGAAAGTATATGACCTGGGACAAGCAGTGAAATATTTTATAGGAACCTAGCAGTTGCTTGCCAGGCTGCCTGATTGTCGATAATTAAAAAATACTATTAGCTCTTATTTTGATGTCCGACAAAAAACAAATGACCGACAAAGATACCAGCCAGGTGATCGCAAAAAAGCCTTTCAAAGGCATCCTCGACAGAAGTATCACTACCAGGGAACTTATTTTTTTACTTGCGGTTGTCTTTTGTTTATCGCCCCTTATTTCTCCGCCGATTGCATTATTCATGGGTTTGATCATTGCACAGTTTATAGGTCATCCCTATTTGCACCTCAATCACAGGGCTACCCATATTCTGTTACAGGTATCTGTGGTGGGCCTGGGCTTTGGAATGAATGTAACCCATGCATTGAAAGCAGGAAGAGAAGGAATAGTATTCACCATCGTTTCTATCATTGGCACTCTTGTTATAGGATTTCTTATGGGGAAGCTTCTCCATATTGAAAAGAAAACCTCGTACCTGATATCCGCCGGAACCGCCATTTGCGGGGGTAGCGCTATAGCCGCCATTTCGCCAGTTATCAAGGCCGAAGAAAAACAAATTTCTGTGGCTTTGGGAACCATCTTTATTTTAAATTCTATTGCACTGATTTTATTCCCTGTAATTGGCCATGCACTGCATTTATCACAATCACAATTTGGATTGTGGGCGGCTATCGCCATTCATGATACAAGTTCTGTAGTAGGCGCAGCCAGCAAGTATGGAAGCCAGGCTTTGGAAGTAGCTACCACCGTAAAATTAGCCAGGGCATTGTGGATTATTCCAGTTGCCTTTTTATCTACATTTATTTTCAGGAACAAAAGTAGTAAAGTGAAAATTCCCTATTTTAT
Organism: Flavisolibacter sp.; assembly: GCA_031365785.1. Lineage (GTDB taxonomy): Bacteria > Bacteroidota > Bacteroidia > Chitinophagales > Chitinophagaceae > Flavisolibacter. Next base: position 2,861 of record JANLYU010000179.1, read on the forward strand.
TGGCTTGTTTATTTTGGCCATGATGGCGAACACTTACCTGCCTTTTATACAACAAAATGGACATTACCTCGTAAGTATTGCTAAAGCTGGGCTAACGCTGACTCTTTTCCTGATTGGCTGCGGTTTATCCAGGAAGGTGTTACAGGATGTTGGTTTCAAACCCCTCATTCAAGGTATCGTTCTGTGGTTACTTATTTCTGCAGCAGCTTTAGGTGCCGTTATATCTTTCACCTGATAGAATAGCAACATGATAGAAATAGAAAAATAACTAACATCACCCGGTGCGGCTCCAGCTCAGGCATGCCATATGAGTGTGAATCAGAAATTTCAATTCATTAATTTTACATGATGCATCCGGTGCGTTTTGAAAGTGCAGATCATTGATAGAACATTAAATTTTTGTAAATCTCATAGTATGCTGGAATTTGTTAAGCAACCCTGGCCCTGGTATATTGGTGGCGGATTGATTGGGTTGATCGTTCCTTCCCTATTAATCATTGGCAACAAGTATTTTGGCATTTCGGCCAACCTGCGTCATGCGTGTGCAGCCTTGTTTCCCGGAAATTTGAAATTTTTTCAGTATGATTGGAAAAAAGAAAGTTGGAATTTATTTTTTGTAGCAGGCATCCTGCTTGGCGCCATCATTGCCACCCTTTTTCTATCTAACCCTGCACCTATGCACGTGCATCCTGCACTTGTATCTGAACTCAAAACGTATGGCCTAACGACGTATACCAGGCAACTACCACCGGAAATTTTTAGTTTCCAAAGTCTTTTCACCCCAAGAGGTTTTATTTTATTAGTAGTGGGCGGCTTCCTGGTGGGCTTTGGTACCCGTTATGCCGGCGGGTGTACTTCGGGCCATGCGATTATGGGTTTAAGTACTTTACAAATTCCATCATTGATCGCCACCCTTTCTTTTATGGCGGGTGGGTTGGTGATGGCGAACTGGATACTTCCATTTATCATGCGCTTAAAATAATGCTATGGCCGAACTTCCGTTGATTGAACCAAAAAAAACAAAAGCCGTTTCTCCCACCAACACTGACTTCGAGGTGGCATCACTCAATAGCCCTGACAACATCAGCACCCCAACTACCCCTAACCCTGTTTCTTACCTCTTATACACGCTGGTAGGAATTGTATTCGGGATTGTGTTTGTAAAAGCCGAAGTCATTTCCTGGTTCAGGATACAGGAGATGTTCAGGCTTCAAAGTTTTCATATGTACGGCGTGATTGGCACTGCCGTGATGGTAGGAATGATTTCAGTAGCGATGATCAAAAAATACAACATCTACACCCTGGACAGGCAGCCCATTGTATTTCAATCCAAAACATTCAGCAAAGGACAAATCTTTGGCGGCCTGATTTTCGGTTTAGGATGGGCTATGACCGGTGCCTGTCCCGGGCCACTATTTGCACAAATTGGAACCGGAGCGCCAGTAGTATTGGTTGTTTTATTCAGTGCTGTTGCCGGCACCTGGGCATATGGATATATGAAAGAAAGATGGCTGCAGTAATAGGCCTTTCTGGATATAAATTCAGTCCTTTGAATCATTAGGATACTGGAAATACCCCAATATTCTCAACAAAAAAAATAAACAACTGCCTTTTAAAGATGGGGGAAGTAAATGTGAAAAGCTGCACCTTCTCCTGGGTTACTTGAAGCTGTGATATACCCACTGTGATTCTTTATGACTTTCCTGACAATGGATAGTCCAACCCCTGTGCCCTTGTATTCTGCATTGCCATGTAACCGCGTAAAAACGTTGAAAATTTTTTCGGCATCTTTCTGATCAAAACCAATTCCATTGTCCTGTACTGTGATCACATAAAAGTGCTTTTGCATTTCTTCTTTTGAAAGGGGAAGACCCGAATCCTTTCCGGTGATATTATGACAACTGATTTGTATCACGGGTGGAATATCAGTTTTACTGTATTTCAGTGAATTGGCGATCAGGTTTTGAAAAGCCTGCTGCAATTGTCGGTGATGGCCCCTGATGGTAAAGAGCTTGTCTATTTTAATCGTGGCCTTTTTATTTTCTATTTCCAGATCCAGATCGTCCAAAACCACTTGTAACAAAGCATTCATATCGACGTTTTCAAAGGCCTGGGGCCTGAGACTTACCTGTGAAAAAGAAAGCAGGTCATCTATCAGCGCGCCCATTCTTTTTGAAGCCATTTCCATGCGTTCGAAAGCCATTCTTTCCTCCTCTGTCATCCTTCCTTCCAGCGAATTTTTCAATCGGTCACCAAAAAAATGAATTTTACGGATTGGTTCTTTGAGATCATGCGATGCTGCATAGGCAAACTCCTCAAGATTCTGGTTGGAAGTAGAAAGTTCACTATTACTGAGCATCAAAGCTTCATTAATTTCCGCTAATTCTTTGGTGCGTTGTGCTACTACTTCTTCTATCTTTCGCCGGGCTAATACCTGTTCTTTCACTTCAATCGCTACCGCAATGATGCCAGTAATAATACCACCTGCTTCCCTTAGGGGTTCATAAACAAAATTGATATAGGTCGTTTCCATCTTTCCCAAATGTGGAAGAACAATGGGCATTTCAAAAGCTTTAAATGGCTGGCCTGTTTCATAAACCTGATGTAACAATTCCTCCAAACCCTGGTCCTTCGCTTCCGGCAGGCCCTCGAAAATGGGTTTATTCATCACCTCATTTCCAGTCTTCCGCCATAATTCCAACATTCTTTCATTGGCGATTTCCACAATGAATTTTTCCGACCTAAAAATGCACATCGCTACTGGTGATTGCAGGATAGTATTCCTCAGGTTTTGTCCGCTTTGCTCCAGTGCCTGCTTGGCGAGATTCAGGTCGGTAACATCGGCAGCCGTATTCATTACTCCATATACTCTACCTGAGGCGTCAAAAAGTGGCATAAAACTGTAGTTGAAATAAAATGACTTCATTTTACCCGCTACCACAATATCCACGCGTTGATTTTTGGCATGATGGGGAATACCTGTTGTGTACACGTCATCGAGCTGCTTAAAGATGGACTGGTTATCCAGCTCCGGTAAAATTTCAGAATACAATTTTCCAATTACCTGGTCTCCCTTACCAAAAACATCAATAATAGCCTGGTTAGCCAGCTCAATACGCATTTCCTTACCTACGTATACGCCAATAGGGAAAGGAGCACTTTCAATCAGGCTCCTGACTTGTTGTTCGCTTTGTTTGAGTGCGGCCTCTGATCTTTTTTGTTCCGTAATATCAGTATGAACCCCCACCCATTCCCGAATAGTACCATCCGTATTCACAAGGGGTATGGCCCTGATGGAAAACATTCGGTACCCATTATTCTTCACTTTTACGCGGTGTTCAAATTCAAACGTTTTTACCTGTGCTACGGCTTCATTCCATAAGTTGATGGTAGGTTGGGCATCTTCTGGATGAACCACATCTGACCATCCATATCCCTGATACTCTTTAAAGCTCTGGCCTGTTAGTGTGGCCCATCCAACCTGCTCCCCTTCCATTTCTCCCTTATTGTTATTGGTCCACACGATCCCATGCGTAGCATCGATGGCTGCCTGAAACCGTTCTTTGCTTTCTTTCAAAGCCTGTTCAACGTTCTTACGTTCGTTGTTATTGGGACTAACTATTCCCAAAACAGGCGCCTGACTCAACTGATGGTGAGATGGTTCAGTGTCTATTATTTTTTGATGGAGATTTTTTGCTTTTATCTGTTCCGTAATATTTTCTACGGTGTGTAATATGAATTCTACTTCACCATTATTATCCAGTACAGGTTGATTGCTCATCGACCAGTATAGTTCAGAAAGGATACCATCCATTTCCAGGTCATACCTTATTACCGGCAAGGTGTGCCCCTTCTTATTGGTAGTTACAAAATGGAAGGAATCCACCATTACATTCCTGATGAGAGTTTTGGATTCCGTAGTGGAGGTATTTACAGGAAAAGGTTCAAAAAAAGGTTGATTGATCAGTGCCTCTTTTGATAAACCCGAATGCAACATCATTCCTTTTGTAACAGCCAAAATTGTATACAAGGGCGCATTGGTTTGCAGAAGCAGGCTATTGCCCAACAGGGCTTCAAATAGGGACTCATAATTTATGGAAACGGAACCATCTGTTTTAACGCCCTGCTGATTACGTTTTACACTTCTCAAAGTACATGTTTGTATAAGGTAACAAACTATGAATGTACATATTTAACCCATGAAGGTCCAGAAATTTCCAATATCTAAAAACCGAAAGTAGGTTTGGGAAATATTAAAGGGGATCAGCTGTCACCTTGAACCTTGAGTCAGCCCTGATGGTTAATTCCTGGGCTACATTCGACCTTAACGACACTTCGGTGTACAGTGTATAGCTGGAAGCTTTGATGTATTTGTCCAGCTTTGAATGGCTGGAAACCAATTCAATGACGGAAACACCTGATGGGATATTGTCCAGCGATGCCAAAGGCACCTGGTCATTTTGATCCGTGCCAATAGAAATTTTGATGCTTTTCAGAAAATTGAAATTCTCTGAGGCCGGATCAGTAATGGTTAGTGTAAGCTGATTCAAACTCACGTCTTTCACCAAATTGGCATTGGTATTGTGATTTTGAAAAGTCTCCTGGGAATTCATGGTTACCGGAACAGGAGAGATGATAGGCAAATTGATGATACCACTTGCCGGAATCTTTATGTTTTCCGAATCAGCGATATCAAAAGTGAACAACTCATTTATTTTTTTACAGCCGGAAAAAAAAAGTAAGAAGAATGGCAGTATCAGAAGAGCTTTTTTCATAGTTCAGGATTGGACCGTAAAATAAAAAAAATAAATATAAAAAGATAACTTTTACACGATAATCTGGAATGAATATTTTTTATAATAACAGGCACCACCATACTTAATGAAATATAGCTGGTGCCTGTTTCAGAAGGTTCAGAAATAGTACTTCTACAACGATTTAGACTTCAGTTCATGAATCACTTCTTTAGGTGCCATCACTTGATGTTCTTTTTCCACCATCAATTCTCTGGCTATCTGAAATGAAGCGGTTTGTCTGATATTTTCCGATGAAGCGCCGATCAGGAGGGTATATTTTCCTGCTTCAGCAATCCACGAGCTGCTAGGAGTATCGAAAGAAGCAAGATCCGAGGAACTCAGCGTAAATGTTATGATGGCTGATTGACCAGGTGTCAATAAAGCAGTTTTGGCAAATGCCTTCAGCTCCATAGAAGGCTTATCCATTTTCCGGGCCGGCGCACTCATATAAAGCTGCGCTACTTCCTTTCCCGATACTTTTCCAGTATTGGTGACCGTAATTTGTGCACTGATCTTACCATTGAAAGAAGTAGAACTCAACTTAAGGTTGCTGTAGGAGAAATTGGTGTACGATAAACCATAACCAAATTCGTACGCGGGCTGAATTTTGAATGTATGGTAATAACGATAGCCCACATAAATTCCTTCTTCGTAGGTTACTTCTGCCGGTACCTGCTTTCTTCCGAAATTACCGGTGGTGGCTTTTTCAGGAAATTCCTTTCCAGGAAAGTTTTTTGCAGAAGGCACATCATCATACACCATTGGAAAAGTGGTGGCTAATTTACCGGAAGGATTTATTTTACCGCTCATGATGTCTGCAATTGCATTACCGGCTTCGAGGCCTGGCTGCCAGGCTAAAAGGATGGCATCCGCATAGTCGCTCCATTTTTTCATTTCAATCACCCCACCAATGTTCAACACCACCACTACTTTTTTATGTTGGGCATGGAATGAGGCTGCCACATTTTTGATCAGGAGCATTTCTGTATCGGATAAATTAAAATCATTTTCCAATTTTCTATCAGCGCCTTCACCGGCATTTCTACCGATGGTGATAAGAGCTATATCGGCATCAAGTGCTTGTTGAGAAAGACGCGAATCGCTGACCCACATTTCCGAAATAGGTTTGGGTGCATCAAAAAATCCCCTGGGTCTCGGACGATTTGCTTTTGCAGCAGCCAGATAACCGGTGTATTCCGACTGTAATGCTTCATCCACGTGGTAACCTGTATTCTGCAGTCCCTGTACTAACGACACCGTATAAGCCTTATTGACATCTCCGCTTCCCGTTCCGCCTGCTATGATATCATAAGAGGTATTGCCAAAAACACCAATATTCTTTATATTTTTCAGAGGCAGTGAAGCGCCATTGTTTTTCAGCAACACCATGCCATCCGCTGCTGCCATCCTTGATACCATGGCATGCGCCTTCAGGTCTGGTTGGTTGGAATAAGGGTAATGTTTGAAAGCCGGACTTTGAAGGATTACCGTTAAGATCCGCTCAATGTTGGCATCCAGAACCTTTACATCCAGTGAATCATGTTGTATGGCAGAAAGAATTCTTTGCGAAAGCTCTGGTGTTCCAGGCATTAACAGGTCATTGCCGGCTTTCATTTGCGCCACCGGATCCTTTCCGCCAAACCAATCGGTCATCACAAAGCCTTTAAAGCCCCATTCTTTTCTAAGTATAGTGGTGAGTAAATCATGATCTTCTGATGTATACTTGCCATTAATATAATTATAAGAACTCATGACGGTCCACGGTTGCGCTTTTTTTACCGCATACTCAAAACCTTTCAGGTAAATTTCACGCAACGCACGTTCGCTAACAATCGTATTGATGGTATTGCGATTCGTTTCCTGGTTATTGGCGGCGAAGTGCTTGATAGAGGTGCCCACACCATTTGATTCAATACCATTGACGATTGCGGCCGTTATCATACCTGCTACTACAGGATCTTCTGAATAATATTCAAAATTTCTTCCTCCTAAAGGATTGCGGTGAATATTTAGTGCTGGCGCCAACAAAATATCAATGCCATATTCATGAACCTCATTGCCAAATGCCTCTCCAACTCTCCGAACCAAAGCAGTATCCCAGGTGGAAGCCAGTAATGTGCTGACCGGGAATGCCGTTGCATAATAGGTAACAGAACTATCCTTTTTCCGAATGGGTGAAATTCTAACACCTGCAGGTCCATCTGCTACAGTGAGTGAGGGTATCCCCAGCCTGGCAATTGCATACGTTGTGCCTGCAGCGCCGGGAACCTTTACTTCCGTTTGTCCGATGACCGGTCCGTTGGATGCCGGAGCCATTGCAGGCCTGGCGCTATCCCTGGAAGCAGGTGGTGGGCCAAAACGCATACCCATACCTACCACCAATTTTGCCTTTTCTTCAAGGGTCATGGCTGCAATCACTTCCCTGATGGGTGCTTTGCCCAGTTGAGGTGGCTCATGCTCCCTGGTTTGAGCAAAGCCTGCAGCCTGGAAAAAAAAGAAAGCCATACAAAATGAAAGGGTAGATACTACATTGAAAATATATTTCATATTCATAATTTGGAAGTGAGTGATAATAATTATTGTCCGATGCCCTGCATCGCTCCTTGTGAACTTTCCGCATCACCTTTCATATTTTTTCTTTTAAACAGTGTAGCATCCATTTGTCCGAAACGGAAAGCAAAATTCAACCGGAACATGGGGGCATCGCCACGGCGGTGATTGTTCTGAATGAAAAAAGCGCTTTGTGAATACTGGTCAAACACCCGTGTTCTGAATACATCATTGACACTGAATGTAACCGACGCCGCATTCGCTTTCAGGAAGTTTTTCTTGATGGCCATATCCACGCCGTAGTTGGCTTTAATATAACCCTGCGCGGCACTCTGAGAAGGTCCGCCGGGACCACCACCTGGGCCGCCACCGAATCCGCCACCACCCTGATTCACAGGAAGGTTGGTTTTGGACTGGTAGGTTCCAGAAAGCTGAATGTTGAAGTTCTTCGGCAACTTAAAATTGTTGTTCATTTTACCAAACCAGCTCCAGATCGCGTCCTGAGAAGTAGCCGAAATATTGCTGGTATTGATTTTAGAATTGTAGATGTTGACGTTGGTATTCATGTCCCACCATTTGGCAAGCGTATTTTGGGAAGTTAATTCCATTCCGAAAGAACGGCTCGAATTAGCATTTACATAGGTACTGATGGGTCTTTTAATACTGGAAATGGATATGGTATCTAGATAGCGGGTGATCAGGTCTGTGGACCGTTTGTAATAAACAGAAGAGAGGAAAGTATTATTACCCTTAAATGTTTTTGAGTACGATGCTTCTAAAGAATTGGTGAATTCAGGCCTCAGTGCCGCATTGCCCCGTGTCCAGTTCAAATCATTGGTAGAATCAATAAAAGGAATCACCTGCATAAAGAAAGGGCGGTTCACACGCCGGGTATAACTTAACTGTACCTCTTGTTTTTTAGACAATTTCTGACTCAGGAAAAGGGAAGGGAATAAACTGATAGGATAACTGTTTTTAAAAAGTTGTTTTGTATCGGTCAACATGCCTTCATACGTGGAACTTTCCGCGCGCAAACCCAACTTGTAGCCAAAGTCTTTGATCTTATTGGCAAAGGATGCATAGGCAGCATATACCTTATCAGTGTTCTTATAATTACTGGTGGCAGACGGATTGATGATGAACTGTCCCGAAGCCACATCATAAAAATAATTATCCTGGCGGTTGCTGAGTTTACGCATTTGCCCTCGCAGCCCGGTTTCCAGTTTTGCAGCCATACCAAAAGGCTTTACATAGTCTGTTTGCAGGGTGAGAAACTGATTGGTCCCGCTTCCCAGGATCTGTTGTTTCACCAAACCTTTTTTAGTGCCGCCATATTCGTTATAAATATCTGTGTTGTACATGGCGTTACTGTTGCTTTTACCTGAAAAAAAGTTGGCATCTGCGGTAAGTTCTTCCCCTTGTTTGGGAAACAGGTATTTAAATCCGGCTGTGGCACCCTTGGCATTGAACTCGCGCTTATTTTGAGTGTGACGTTCACTATAACTGAGATATGTTCCACCCTCATAAGCACTGTCGGTTTTCAGAAAATCTGAAGGGTTGAAAGCGCCGTGTACTCTAATGGCGCCCAGGGAAAAGGTGGCCCTGTTGGTGGCGAAATAATCTATGCCTACACGGCCAAAAATAAATCCACCCTTATTCCTGCTGTTGCTCGTTTGATCAATCAGCAGATTCGGGTTGCTCAGCAAATTCCTGATATTGGTACTTCCGGTGTTGCGGTTTCTCATCTGATTGGCAAAAGTGCTGAGTGTAATATTCACTTTGTTCTGGCGCAGGTTAAAACTTCCTCCCCCATTCACTGCTCCCCTTTTATCGATACCGGCGTTGATATTTCCATTGTAACCGCTTTTTTTATTTTTCTTGAGAACAATATTCAGAATACCTGCATTACCACCTGATGCATCAAATTTTGCAGAAGGATTGGTGATGACTTCTACACTTTCTATGGCATCTGCTGGTATCTGGTCAAGGGTCAGTGTGGTAGGCCGCCCATCAATATATATCTGAGGAGCTGCATTGCGGAGCGTTACATTGCCATCTATATCCACATTTACGGAAGGAACATTTTTCATAACATCCACCGCGGTACCGCCGGCAGATACAATGTTTTGGTCCACATTAAAAACTTTTTTATCAATATCCATCCGTAGCCGGCTGCTATTAGCCGTTACCACCACATTGGTCATCATCTGGACATTGATCTTCAGCATAATCTTTCCCAGATCCTTGTCAAAATTCGACAGCATCGCCGACATGTCGGGCATTTGACCATTGGAGGGAGGTGCACCACCACTCATCTTAGGCATTTGAAAGGAAACCGATTGTTCAAATGGCTGGTAACCGGTGGCTGATATTTTTAATTTCAATGGACCGAAAACCGGAAGTTCTTCGAAGCTGAATTCACCATTGGCTTTGGTTGACATACCCTTCAGCAGGATCTCCTTTCTCTTTTTTGTCACCGTATCAAACTTACTGTGCAATAAAATAATTGAAGCATCTGTTATGGGCTTGTTCAAACTGTCTACCAGTTTGCCAAAAATATGGCCAATGCTGGGTATAGTCATGGCCTTTCCGCCTCCTGGCATTCCGCCTGGCATCTGCGCCCACAAACCTGAAGCCATCAAAATAATAACACCAAAAAATAAAAACTTTTTCATAACCTGACAATTGAACCCCAAAACTACCTTCCTAACTGTAGCGTCGTGGCTGAATGAGACAAAAAGGAAATATGTTGCGACGAAATCTGAAGAGCCCAGTGCTGATCCGCGCCTGGCTGATATCATCCATTATTCGATGACTACCGGCAGCACATCTTCAGTGGTGGACCTTCAATCGTCAACTCTTTGCTGGTGATAGTGTTTATTGGTAAATATCGGATGAACCGTATACCATGCAATGGCTGGAAATAACACCATCGGAACTGCCATACCGGGAAACAATTCAGGGAACTTCACACTCAATGGAAGGGTGATGGAAATAGGGATCATGAGGCCGGCAAAGGAGACTATAGAAAAAAGGAAATTGAAAATTATTTCGCCTTTATGCTTCATCCACCTTACCAGGATCCAATTCAGGAAAACGGCAAGCATGCAGATAGCCGTGTTCAGCCCTATGATACTCCAGGTATTCAACACCTTTGAAAAATCAACCTCTGTAGCAAATAAATAAATGTGGCTATAAATCAGCGCAGCGATCGAAGCCAGAAGGGCCGCCAAAAGCCCCTGCAGGAATATCTTTTTAAACATGCTTTATAATTTGGTTACAGGAACTGTGATGGCAACTTTAAATGTAGCACTCCCATGATCCGGCTCTGCAATATTGATGTGATAGTCCATACGATTGACCACCAGTGTCCCCGCAAATACGCTATTGATGAAAGTAAACGGAATGCTGACAGGCCTTTGCACCCCATGCATGTCTAAAGTACCTTTTGCTTCATATCCAGTGCTGGTTGTAGTGATGCTAGAAGAAGTGAATTTGATGAAAGGATATTTTTCTGCATCGAACCACTTTTCACTTTTGGCGTGGGTGTTTTTCATCCCGTTACCGGTGTTGATAGTGGCTACATCAATACTCATTTCAAATTTTGAACTGGCCAGGTGATCCGGGTCAAAGCTGATGGTGCCCTTTAACCCTTCAAACTCACCTGACGGATCACCGCCGTTGAATTTGATTGAATAATTGTCCGCGATTTTCCAATCCTGTTGGATCACTACAGTAAATGCAGAAGTCAAGAGAAGCACACATGCGGCAAGTGGATAAATCAATTTTTTCATTGTTTTGTTATAATTGGTGAAGGAATACCCTAAGCTATCTTGTCAAGATGTTAAAGCCTCTGTAAATAGGATGAAAACCAGAAATGTTGCGACGTACATGGATTGCGGCACCTAACAGGTATTGCAGAGGAGAAATAGATTGATAGCTGAAGGTAACTTTACACATGAACCTCTTTTTAAAGAGTTATTCGAGTTGGCGTTTGGTGAATTCATCAACGGCTGTTTTATAATTTTCCCCCACAGGAAGTTCGATCATTTTAATAAAGACGCTATTCTTTCGGATGGCTGTAATGAACGCTTTTGAAACGATGTACGATTTATGAATGCGCAGGAAGGAATTGGGAAGCTGTGCTTCCAGAGATTTCATACTGATCCGCGCCACAATTGTTTTTTCCGAATTCTTCAAATGGATTTTCACATAGTCTTTCTGCCCTTCAATCCACATGATATCTGCGAACTCCACTTTTAAGAGGCTATAGTCTACGCTGATAAAAAAATAATCATCAGGGGTTTCATTGGGAGCAGGAGCACTTTGTTGTTTCAATTGGTGAAGCTCCCAGGCTTTGTTGCATGCCTGAATGAAGCGCGTTAATTCTACAGGTTTAACCAGGTAATCTATTACATTCAGCGTATATCCGTCAAGTGCATATTTTTCATAAGCGGTAACCAGAATAAACATGCACGACTTCGGCACGCTTTGAATGAACTGAAGTCCTGTCAAGCCAGGCATCTGGATATCGGTAAGCAGCAGGTCGAACGCGCC
>JANLYU010000185.1:0-3383 GCA_031365785.1 Flavisolibacter sp.
CCGTGATTTGTTCATTTTCATGTGAATGCCAGGGCACCACAAATCCATCCTCGAATTCCATTTTGGAGATCATGATTTTTTCTCCATGAATGAATTGCCTTTTCATTTTAGTATTCACCTGTTCCACCGGGACATCTTTCCAGTTGATCTTTTTCATACATGGGTTTTATTAAGGTGATTAGTAGGCATCACGGCAGGTACCAGCCAATGGTGTTTGTCTTCAATGAGCCCTGCCCTTAACCCATTGATTTCATGATACAACATATTGCTGATTTTGCGGTCTTCAGATTTTGGTAACACCATATGTACTTGCCCGTGAGTGATTTCTGAAATGTGCGACACTACCGCTGCAGTACCTGAACCAAAGGCTTCGTTTAAATCTCCACGATGGTAAGCTTCCACGATTTCATTGATTTCGATATCCCTGATTTCTACCTCTATATTTTTTTCTTTCAGGATATCAATAATATAGGTCCGTGTAGTTCCTTTTAAAACTGCTCCGGTAAGCCTGGGGGTAAGTACTGTATTTCCAATTACAAAAAACAAATTCATCATTCCGGCTTCCTGTATTTTTTTGAATTCAGGACTTTCAAGCCAGATGATCTGGTCGAAACCTTTTTCTTTTGCCAGCTGGCCAGCTAATAAAGACCCTGCGTAATTGCCGCCTGTCTTGGCTTCACCTGTACCACCAGGTACTGCCCTGATCAGTTTTTGTTCAGTAACCAGCCGGATAGGTTTTGTAAAATAGGGTTGAACGGGGCCCGCATAGATATAAAAAGTATAGGTCTCTGAAGGAGTGACCGATAATGAATTTTCCGTGGCAATCATTGTCGGACGAAGGTATAAGGCACTTCCTGTGGCTTTGGGAATCCAGTTTATTTCGAGGGCAGTAATGGCTTTCAACGCAGGTAAAAAAATATCATCAGGTACAGCAGGCATACACATCCGCGCTGCTGAATGATTGAACCGCTCTATGTTCAATTCGGGTCTTAGTAATTTGGGAATTCCATCCGCACCCATCGTTGCCTTCATCCCTTCAAAAATACACTGGCAATACTGCAATGCCTTTGATTGCGGATCAATCACGAAACTCTGATACGGTATAATTCTGAAATCATTCCATTGGCCATGGGCATAATCCATCACAAACATATGGTCAGAAGTATATTTCCCGAATGGAATGTTATCAAAGTCAATATCTTTTAATTTTGAATGTAACGTCTTTGTAATTGTAATTTCCATTTTACTGCTTTATTGAAATAAAACTACTAAAACCGCATTCATGGCAAACATATTATTATACTGGAGATAAACTGTTACCTCAGACACTATGCAACATGACACACTGATACATACTGTTAGCAACTATTTCTGTGAAGGAATCAATGCAGAGGCTGGGAACTAACCGGTGCATCCCACTCAAGTTTCCAGTTGCCATCAATTCTTTTCCAGTAGGTAACATAATTTCCACTATCTACAATTGCTGGAATTTTAGAATTTAAGTCAGGGTTGAAAGTAAAATTATATTTTCCCAGCTCCACCGCCAACGAGCCGTTTGACTTCACTTCCTGTGTACGAATGGAGAAATCAATATTTCCTGATTTAAATAATTGCATCCAATATTGTTTCACACTTTCTTTCCCTTTCAGCGGCTGGCTGTTCGGCGGCAACTGAATCACATCATCTGCCATATACTGAACAAGCGAGTCAACTTGCCGCGACTTATAACATTTCTCCAATTCGTGATTGATCTTCATAATAGATTTTTTAGCTCCCCCGGTTTCCTTTTTATTTTCAGGTTTATTGTTACAGGAAAAAATAAAGATTACCACGATTAAATAATATAGTCTGTTGATCATCATCTGTGTTTTTTAGTTTACAATTCTAGCTTGTGTTAAATAACAATCCAGGGTTTCATGAAACCCACCTTTTCATAATTTTCAGGTATCACCTTTAAATTGATACACACTCAGGATGTTTGATAAACCGGATATTTTCATCAGGGTTGATGTCAATAGGTATTAATTTATATTCCGATTCGTACTGATCATTAGTCATTGTAATAATCCGTATCATTGGTCATGCTTCGAAGTATGATAGTGTTCCCTGATAAGGTCTCTTCCGAAATCACCATTGAAATCACGCCATACAGTATGTATATGGTTGGCCTGGGCTTGTGTGTTATCAAATTCAATTAAAAATGTTTTTCCCTGAACCCGGTAATAATGGGGCTTCCCCATTTCCTGCTCACCTGCCCATCCAAAACGAATTTCATTCCTGTCTTCGGTAGCCATTCGTTTGATTCGCCTATTGGCCACCTCGGATGGCATGGATTTAAGATACACCTCTATCAGGTCGTTCAACACCTTATTCTGATCTGCGGTTAATGCTCCAGCATGAATGCCTACTCCATCCAGTTTTCCAACTTCAGCAGCATTAGTGGTAACAATATCGGTGAAAGCTTTCAATTGAAAAATGGCCGCCTTCTTTTGTTTTGATGTCATGGAACGGATCAATTGAAATCCAAGGTCTTCTTCGTCTTTCAGGATCCTCATTCCTTTCTTCGGCCCTGTTTTTACTTCCGCGGGATACGCCCCGAAAAAGAAAGGCGCAAAAGCCAGTTGATCACCTACAAGAGTAAAATTCAGTGCCACATGGTGACCGCTGAATTTCCATCCCCAGGTACTATCTTTTTCCGGCCAGCCATAGATAGATATAAAATAATTTTCTGGTATCCTGATCGGATTATTAGGTTCCAGCTCTTTTAAAACCAGCTCCATGTCCATGATGTTTCTGGTCCTGACAAATCCCTGTTTACTGAGAAAAGCCTGTAAAAAAATATACAACAGTTGCTTTTGGTTGCTATCCAATTCTTTTACCCCAATTCCATTACGGGCAACCATAGCTGCCGGGAGGTAATGCCATTCGTAGCGATTCATTTCATCAAAGGGGAACAAGCCTTTTTTTATTTGAGCGTCATTTAAGGAATGAACAAAGGCCTTAACTGGTTCAATGCCGGAATGGTTAAGTTCCTTCACCTGGGCTGTCAAAGACAAGGGAAACAAGATTAGCAGCAGTAGTCTCATAAAATTATTTATGCGTGGCCTCAAATAAGATGGTAAACAGGCATTCTTACAAACATTCAATCGCAAGGTGTTGTTTTTTCTAATTCAGGCAATCATCCATTAGCCAAAACCTAAGGTAACATTTAGATAGCAACCCCCGCCTTTTGATCGCTGATGATGAAAGTTATTGGATCGTAATACTCTTCTATTTTTTATTACATTGTAAGGATGAATGCTACAGAACTCAAAGCGCTTCAAGCGCCCTTGAAAGAAAAATACTTGAGTGAACCTGAATCTGCTATCATCACCTTAAAAGCC
>JANLYU010000189.1:0-5557 GCA_031365785.1 Flavisolibacter sp.
TGAACCTGATGCGCGCGAAGTATTGGGAAGCTGAATGGAACCGGATCTAGGTTACCAGGTTCTCCCTGATGGCCTTTGCAACGGCTTCCGATTTGGAGTTGATGTGGAGCTTTTTGTAAATGTTATTGATGTGCGATCGAACCGTTCCAATACTGATGGAACAATTATCGCCAATCATTTTATAACTGTCTCCGTAGACAAGACAATTTAAAAAAGTCAGTTCACGGTATGACAGGGTATATTCATTGGAGGTGGCCGCCTGTTCCTTCTGGTTAAAAAAAGAAATCACTTTTTTCACAATGGAGGCACTCATGGAAGCGCCTCCCTGTTGTACTTCAATGATGGCTTCAATAATCCGAGAAGGATCTGTTTTCTTTAACAGATAGCCGGTAGCGCCGGCTAAAATGGCATCGAATATTTTTTGTTCGTCTTCGTATACGGTAAGTATCAATACATTAATCAATGGAAAATTGGCTTTGATGATGGCTGTGGCTTCGATTCCATTGATCCCCGGCATGTCAATATCCATCAATACCACATCCGGCAGAAATCTTTTGATGGTGTTCAAAATGTCATCCGCAGAACACAGTGAAGTAACCACCTGGAAGCCGGGTGTATCATCTATAAATTGCAGCAGGCTTTCACGGAAAACTTCATTGTCTTCACATAAAGCTACTTTGATGTCTGGCATAAATTAATTCAACAGGAAGGTACATGTTTAAAAATACCACACAACCATATATTCATCTTATGGGCGCCTCAAAATCAATTTTTGTTCCTGTGCCGGCAGATTGAAATTTAATTTTTCCGTTTACCGCTTCAGCTCGTCCCTGCATGTTCTTTAACCCATTGCTACGGGTGGTAGGTGTGTTTTCTTGAAAGCCTTTACCGTCATCCATCACGGTCATTTTAAATTGTTGATGCGTGATGTGTAATTCCACCAATACTTTATTGGCGCCAGCGTGTTTCAGGATGTTGTGAATAGACTCTTTATAAATAAGAAAAATATTACGCCTCAGATTCATGGGAATTGGGAGGTCTTTATCACCATTTACCCTAAAATCAAATTTCATGTTTTTGACTTCAAAGAGGGGAATGGCAAATTCCCTCATTCGGATCAGCAGGTCATTGACCTTATCCTTATTAGGATTAATTGACCATACAATATCATCCATTGCTTCCAGTGTATTTTCAGCAGACTCTCCGATTTTTTGAAAAACCGGTCCCATGTCCGATGTGGCCGACTGATTTTGAATTCTTCGCGATGCATTTTTACTTAACAGGTTGATGCTCCCTAATGAAGAACCGATATCATCATGAAGGTCCCTGGCAATATTGAGTCTTATCTTTTCAATCCTGAAACGCTGTTTGAGCCGTTGAATGCGGATCATGTAAATGATAAAAATCCCAAGTGTGATGGCAAGAAAAATAAGCGCTGGACTTTTATAAAATGGCCGTACGATTTCGAACTGAAAGATAGCAGGCTGGTAACTCCATTGTTCCTGAGCATTGGCAGCTATAACTTTGAAAGTATATTTCCCTGGGGGCAGGGAGGCGTAATTCACACTGTTGGTAAACACAGGTACGCTCCAGTTAGTTTCATGGCCTTCCAGCAGGTATTTGTAATGGATCTTTTTTTCATCAATGAAGCTGGCACCTGTGTAGCTGAACCCAATGGAATTTTCATTATATGAGTAGCTGGAACGATTCGACAATAAAGCAGTGGAGTCTGGTTTTCCCAGCACAATCACCGAAGTGATGCTGATCAAAGGAGGCTCTGTTTTTTGCTGGTTGTTGATTTGTAGTTTGGTGATCCCCTGGGAACTGCTGGCCCAGATAAAATTCTTTTTTGCATCGATGGCAATTCTGAATATTTCAGCGTTAAGAATTCCATTGCTGGTGTTGAAATGCTGCCATAGGTTGTTGCTGTAAAGATACCTGTAGACGCCATCACAGGTGGCGAACCATACCGCAGTGGAATCCTGGGCAACAATATCAGTAACCCTGGTACAGGTCAGATCCGCATCCTGGTTGCAGGAAGTCACTGAGTATCCTTGCCCTTTAACCCGGATCTTATAGATACCTCCGAAGCGGGTACCCACCCAAAGGTTTCTCCTGTGATCCAGGAAGGTGCTGCGTACATAACAATCCGTCAGTCCATCCTTATCCCCTAAATAACCAATCACTTTATAGGTGCACGTTTGGTTTTGCTGGATAGCATAGCTGACCTTGATGATTCCGGATGAATTTTCTCCCAGCCACATAATTTTGTTTTCTTCATCAATTGTAAAACTATTAACGAATGCCGGGGTGCCGATTTTATTTTTCGGTAGAAAGTGGTCAATGATCCGGTTTCCCCTAACATGGTAAATACCAGAAAAACCAATGAACCAGGTATTGCCACCGCTATCACTAAAACCATTATTGACTTTAATTTCCGAACCGTCAAATGTTGAAAAAAATTGCTCTTCTAGCAGATTTCCTCCTTTCCACCTCGTTCGCCACAAACCACCATTCCACATTCCTATCCACACATTTTGCAGTTGATCTTCATGAATCATTCCATAATAATCTGGTTTCAGTAAATCCAATTTAGTTTTACGGATGGAATTATTTTGAATGATGAAAAGGCTTTTGGAATTGGCGGTATAAACTATGGAATCTTCAACAAGATGAACCGAGCTTCCGCCGGCAGCAATTTCATCAAACAGGAAGTGCTGGATGTTGAAATTGGAAACTTTGATGATGCCAGGTTCATTGGCGATCCATAGGTTGTTTTCCCGGTCGGCAAATACAATATTGAGATCCGTGGTGAAATCCATGGCAACATTAAAGTTTTTCCTTGCTCCGCTGCTGGAAGTATTGGTTAGTCCATCGGTATAGTCAATTCCCCAAAGTCCGGTTGCGGTGTTTCCAGAAAAAGAAACCACTTTGGAAGTGGACGAAACACCGAGTATTTTTGAATACGTAAAACCTGCGGGCTTCCATTCTGTGCACACCACCTCAGTAATATTTGTACCATAGTTTCTATTGAAAAACATTTTTCCCTCTGCAGTTATATTTAAGGAGAAGCAATTATCATTTTTATAATATTGATTCAGGCGTTGATAGGGGAAGGGGGCAATAAACAAACCTTTTTGCGTACTTACCCAGATGTTTCTGTTCTTATCTGCTTTCAAACCGGTAATGATTGGTTGTTCCGTATAGGGAAGAGAAAACAAGTAGGTAAAATTTCCATTTTCAAACCGGTAAACCTTGTTGAAGTTGGAACCCAGCAAAATACTACCGTCTTCAATGACTGCCAGGCAGGTAAAATCCTCTACATTGACAGAATTGTTGGTGTTGATGAAATAAGAATTGACCTTTCCATTTTCATATTCCGCAAGACCGCCACCAAATGAAATACCGGCATACATCTTATGCCCGACGGACAACAGGCAATTTACATATTTATTCTGCTGGCTTACCGGAAGCGCGATCTTTTCAAACTTGATACCGTCATAACGGCAAATGCCAAAAAAAGAACCGAACCACATGAAACCCTTTTCATCCTGGGCAATGGCAGTAATCCTGTCAGAAATCAATCCATTTTTAGATGTATATTTTTCAGTCGGCACATTTTGTGACCAAATATCTGAGCACATCAGGTTTACCGCTATGAAGAGGATCACTTTTTGTAACAACACTGTATTCTATATTCACCGAATATAGATAAAACTTAAAAGCTATAAAAGCAATTAGAATCGCAGATAGGGCTGCGCTTGCGGTATATTTAGATAGCCGTACCACGGCAGTCTATTTGCCCTTCTTTACGATGATGGCTTCCGGTAGTACATAATCTTCAGGAAGAAACACCACCAGTTCGTCTTCCACAGGTGAGGAAAGTGGCGAAATAAAATTGGCCACGATTATTCCGTACGCCTTATATCCATACGTATGAAGAAGGTCATATACCTGATGGTAATGGATCCCATGCCTTTCTAAAAGCGACTGGCAGATTTCAATGAACACTACTGGTTTCATGTGCCGAAGGATGTTTGTCATTCCCAAAAGCGCATCATATTCTGATCCTTCGATATCTAATTTGATGAAATTTACTTTTTGAATGTCGTTGACCTGAGTCCAGCTATCCAGTGACACGCAGTCTACAAATTCAGTAATATTGGAAAAATTCTCAGCTGGCAAAAAGCCCGACATCCCTTTATTGTCCTTACCGGAAACAAATAGGTATTTTTTAGTATTTTCTTTCGTTACGCCTTTTTTCACCGGGACTATATTTTCAATTTTATTCAGGCGCCTGTTTTCTTCAAGTCTTAGATAATTGGAAGTATCCGGCTCAAATGCATATGTCATGCCATGAATTGATTTACCTGAGGCCACTAATGAATAATAACCCATGTTGGCGCCCACGTCAATCACCACATCATTCCTGGCAATAAACGTTTCCCATGTCAGCACATATTTTTTTTCATAGTAGCCATACCATAAAATCTGTTGCTGAATATGATCTTCAGGATGAATGTTAACCAACATGCCATTATGGATCCTTTTTTGAAAAACCTGACCAGCTTGTCCCATTTTTCGAAAAAAATTTAAAAAAAACCGAAGGCCCCGGCGGGGGAAAGATAAGTTTCTTACGTACCAGTGAATAATTTTGTACAACAGTTTATTTTTTATAAAAATAGACGAATCCGGTTGCTGTAAGACCGGGAAGGAACTAAATGCTTCCATTCTGACATTCTTACCCTTATTCCTGGTTGATTCTACTACGCGTGAACTATCATCAACCCTGTATTTACGAGCCAAATGAGCTACCTTCGCAGCCGCCTTCAAATCAGGAGACAAAGCATTGGCGCCGGTAGTAAAGTTTGCATGGAAATTAACTTTGACTTCCCGGGGGCAGGTGTTGCTTTTAGGAAAGCGGAATACACAGACCATATATGAACATGAAGAATATCCGTAATTTTTGCATCATTGCCCATATCGACCATGGAAAAAGTACGCTGGCCGATCGGCTGTTGCAGGTAACCAATACGATCAGTGAAAGGGAAATGATGGATCAGGTGTTGGATGACATGGACCTGGAAAGAGAAAAAGGAATTACCATAAAGAGTCATGCGATTCAGATCAACTACGAACAAAACGGTGAAGCGTATATTCTTAACCTGATTGATACGCCCGGCCATGTAGATTTTAGCTATGAAGTAAGCCGTGCATTGGCTGCTTGTGAAGGAGCCCTGCTCCTGGTAGATGCTTCTCAGGGTATTCAGGCGCAGACAATCAGCAATCTATATCTTGCAATTGATAATAATCTTGAGATAATTCCTGTCATCAATAAAATTGATATGGAAGGGGCAATGATCCCCGAAGTTAAAGATCAGATCCTCGAACTGATAGGTTGCAAGGAGGAGGACATACTCCTTGCCAGTGGTAAGAGCGGGATTGGAATTGAAGAAATACTCTCTGCTATCATAGAGCGTGTGCCTGCGCCATCCGGTGATCCTGAAGCACCATTACAGGCATTGATATTCGATAGCATATATAATTCTTTCCGCGG
>JANLYU010000215.1:0-10361 GCA_031365785.1 Flavisolibacter sp.
TTCTTGGCTTAGTAATGAGCGCGGTCAATCCGGTGCAGATTCCTTTTTGGTTTGGATGGAGCACTGTTTTATTTACCAAGAAAGTACTCCTTCCTAAAAATAGCCATTACAATGTGTATATCATCGGAATCGGAATCGGCACCCTCATCGGTAACCTGGTTTTTATTTTTGGAGGAAAATTAATTGCTTATAAAATCAGTAACAATCAGCAGATACTGAGTTGGATCATCGGAAGTATATTTGGCCTCACTGCCCTTTTGCAATTGTGGAAGATCATTAAAAAAAGGGATGCGCATCATGACCTGGAACATCCGGAGGAAATGACAAAAAAATTTGGAACTAAGTTCGATGAAATCCAAAAGCGGGAAGCTATGGCGCGTGAACATTTTCCAAAGTAATTCAGGTCCATTTGAGTTAAGGACCGTCAGTTTAAGATAAGCATGGAAGCGTTGATTAGGGTCCATCATCCATTGATAGTATGGTAGAACCTACTGATCAAATCGGGTTAGGGCCGGGATCAAAAGTGAATGATAATAGAAGAAGGAACCGTGTGGATGAGAAATATAAAGGAGGGATTAACCCTCCTTATTGACTTTGTAAATAAAAATTAGGACTGATACCATCAAAACCAGTGCAAAATCCATCCAGTCTTTACGGCTGATTGAATATTTGATTTGTCTGGGAGCTAAAAAGAACAGGCGAATGGAAGTGAAGTCCATTAATTTTTTAAACGAGTTCATAGGTTTTGGTTTTTGTAAATCCGTTACCAAGATAGTAATTGATGTTGGCATATGCAATCATAACACGCTTCAGTTTCGTATGTTTTCATTCATAAAATATTACGCGTTTGATACCAACCGATTAGTTAAAAACAGTGTTATTAATACTCGTAATTATACGCTTGTTCGTACTGAATATTTCAAGATCATGAACAATTTTTGGTATATGAAACACCAATGAAATGAGGGAAATATTAAATTATTAATATATCATTCATGAGCTGCTTGTCTGAAGTGAAGAGTCGAATCCTGCGATAAAAATGTCGTAGGTCACAGAATAAATAATATCCTATGCAAGCCTTGAGAAATTCATCATGGTAGCGTCCATGCATCCCTATCTTCAGGACTGAATTTCCATGGAGCAAAATTATTTTCAACATTACTGTACATTCCATTCCACTCAGCTGGCTGATTGCTTTCCTCCAGTGCCAGGTACCGCTTCATTTGGTTAATGATACTTAAAGGGTGTATCAGTACGGGACAAACCTGTACGCAAGCCTGGCAGGAAGTACACGCCCACAATTCTTCTTTAGTGATATAATCGTGTAAAAGTGTTTTTCCGTCTTCCTCCATATGACCTTCTTTGAAACGGTGGCGACCTATTTCCTCCATTCGATCCCGGGTATCCATCATAATTTTACGGGGAGACAGCAGCTTTCCCGTTTGGTTAGCGGGACAGGCTTCTGTACACCGTCCACACTCTGTACAGGTATAAGCATCTAGAAGATTTTTCCAGCTCAGGTCTGTGATGTCCTTCGCCCCGAATTTCATGTGTGTTTCAGCAGCAACATCCGTTGGTTGCATTTCAGGTTGCATGGCATACAACACTTCCTTTTGAATTTCCGGCATATTGATCATCTTGCCTTGCGAAGAAAGGGGTGCAAAATAGGTATTTGGAAAAGCAAGTAATATATGAAGGTGTTTGGAATAGGTCAGGTAATTAAGGAAAACATAAATCCCGGTGATATGAAGCCACCAGCAGGTGCGTTCGATCGCAACCAGGCTGGCAATACTCAGATGACCAAAAACCGGCGCAAGAAAGCCTGAAATCCAGAAAGATCCAATGTTGCTGTAATGCCCATAACCATTTAATTGGAGGTTTCTGTCAGCAGTGTTCATCAAGAGAAAAAGGGTCATCAGGAATATCTCGAATAGGAGAATGATATTGGCATCACTCCTAGGCCATCCATTCAATTCTTTCATGGCCAGGCGTCGAACTATTCTCAGGTTCCTGCGTATCAAAAACACGACACAGGCAGCAAGCACCAGGAATGCAAGAATTTCAAACGCATCAAGGGCGAAAGTGTATACTGTTCCTAAATAAGGCGCAAACATCCGGTGGGTTCCAAAAATGCCATCAAGGATAATTTCAAGTATCTCAATATTGATGATGATAAAGCCTGCATACACGGCAAAATGTAAAATCGCAACAAATGGCTTATCAAACATTTTTTTCTGGCCGAAAGCAATCATCAGTACATTTTTCCATCGCTGCGGATCAGGAGCGAAAGTTTCACTCCGCCCCAATCCAATATTCTTTCTGATGAATTTTATTTTTGAGGCAAATACCCAGATCGAAGCAGCGGAAAGAAAAATGAATAAAATTTGTTGCAGCAGATGCATATGGGATGCTCATTTAAACCCTGTAAATTTAGGTGCTAATATGGAAATGGATCGAACAAAAAATATTGTTTTGGATAAGGAGGCCATCCATCGGAGGCTGCGGAGGATGGCGCTTCAGGTAGCTGAACAAAACTTTGATGAACATGAAATAATCATTGCGGGCATAGCAGGAAATGGTACCGTGGTAGCCACTTGTCTTATCAGAGAATTGAACAGGATCTCCTCACTAAAAACAACGGCTCTTACCATTCCTATCAATAAAAAAGATCCTGGAGATATCATCATTAACAGCTCCGTTTCAGTAATCAATAAAGTGGTACTTCTTGTGGACGATGTAGCTGATACTGGCAGAACCATGGTGTATGCATTGAAACCATTTCTGAACTTTTACCCAAAAAAAATTCAGACATTAGTTCTTGTGGAACGAAGTCATAAACTATTTCCGGTGCAGACAGATTATGTAGGACTTTCTATAAGCACTACCCTGCAGGAACACATTGAGGTCATCACCGATGGAGAAATGATTACCGGAGCATGGCTTTACTGATTTTGAAAATTCTTAGAAAGCAAGACCCTTTATTCTGAAATGATCATTGGAAAATTCCAGCGCGGGAAAAGGAATCTTCAAAGCATTTAAAGTGGTGAATACATTTCTGAGTAAACGACTCCTGGTTTTAATTTGTGTAAGGTCTATATCAGGGGAAAGATACCACTGCCGGAATCTTTTCACATTCCTCCCGTCAAAAATGATCGCTCCATTTTTATCCTGGGCAAGATTTTCATAACCCCCAAACATGCCTGAGGCGCCATAACCAACCGCTAGGTTTAGCCATTTGGGTAACCCTTGTGCATGCGTGATTGCGTGAAGGGGAAAGCTGAGCCAATAGGTTTGTGCATTGTAATCTTTCAATAAACGTTCCTGGAAAGTTTTTCCAAAAAGAACGTCGGCCCTTTGCTCCAGTTCATAGGGCTTGTAAGTTGCATAGTGAGATGAAAACTTGAGCTGGATCTTTTGGGTGTGCCATCCCAATTCCTGTCCGGCAAATAAGCCGGCACCGGTAACATCAGCAAGAACATCAGGCCAGCTCCATCCCCATTCTGCCGAACGTCCATCAAAGTACTCGATGGATAAAAGAAATAAAAGGCTGCTACCTGTTCCCAGCAACACTGAAGATGATTCACTCAGACCTGACCATTTCCACATCCCTGAAGTAAGTCTGCTGGTATTGTACGCTGCCCAGGCATGACCGGTTTTATCCATCTGGAGCCATTCCCCACCATCATTGAATGTATGAAAAGAAGAGTGGGGAAAATTTTTGTACCACGCCTGGCTAAAAAGTATCATGGAAGTACTGTAACCCACCACAGAAGCTGTGCCAATGGCCCTTTTGCGGCGCATACTTAATGGCTTTTCTGAAACCGATACCCCGGTAGTTTTTTGACCTTCTATTGGCAGGCTGGTATCTCCCCCTGACCGTTCCTGCGCCGCAGCATCTAGGGATAACAAAAGCAGGATATGGAAGTACCATTTCTTCACCATTCAAATGTACGTACACTTAACTTCGCGTAGATTCTGTTGAATTAACTTTAACCTGAACATAAACCTACTAAAATGGATGCAACGATTGAACATATGGTGAATAGCTGGCTCACCGGAAATTACGATGAGGAAATTAAAAATCAGGTCAGAGACCTTCAGCACAACCATCCGGATGACATTGCAGATGCTTTTTATAAAAATCTTGAATTTGGAACAGGTGGGTTGCGCGGTCTTATGGGAGTGGGCACCAACAGGATGAATAAGTATACGGTTGGAATGGCTACACAGGGATACGCGAATTACCTCAAAAAAAGTTTCCCGGATAAAGAGGTCAGGGTTGCCATCGCACATGATAGTAGGAATAACAGCAGGTTCTTTGCAGAAACTACGGCCCATGTTTTTGCTGCCAATGGCATCAAAGTATTCTTATTTGAAAATCTGCGCCCGACGCCAGAATTGTCTTTTGCCATTAGAACTCTTCAATGTCAGGGTGGTGTAGTATGTACAGCCTCCCACAATCCAAAAGAATATAATGGATATAAAGCTTATTGGGATGATGGAGGACAACTGGTACCTCCCCATGATAAAAACGTTATTCTTGAAGTGGAAAAGATTAGTGATGTGGGTGATGTGAAATGGACAGGCGGAGAAAAAAATATAACCATAATTGGAAAGGAAATTGACCAGGCATATATCAAAATGGTAAAAGGCCTGAGCGTTTATCCGGAAGTGATCAGCCAACAGAAAGATCTGAAAATTGTATACACCCCCATCCATGGCACCGGCATTACTTTAGTGCCTGAAGTATTGAAAAAGTTTGGATTTGAAAACGTGCATATTGTCGCTGAACAGGAAACCCCGGATGGCAACTTTCCCACGGTAATTTATCCCAATCCTGAAGAGAAGGAAACTATGAGCATCGGTTTGAAAAATGCCAGGGAACTGGATGCCGATATATTATGCGGCACAGATCCAGACGCTGACCGTGTGGGCATTGGTGTCAAGGATACCAAAGGGAACTGGGTGCTGATGAATGGGAATCAAACCGCTGTCCTCGCCTTCAATTATATGATAGAAAGCAGAAAGGAAAAAGGGCTGTCACAACCCAATGATATGGTGATAAAAACCATTGTTACAACCGATCTGATAGACGTCATTGCTCAGAAGAACGGTGTCCAATGCTATAATGTACTTACCGGTTTCAAATGGATCGCTGAGTTAATAAAGGAGAAGGAGGGGAAAGAAAATTATGTAATTGGGGGGGAGGAGAGCTATGGTCTCATGATTGGATCCCAGATTAGAGATA
Source organism: Flavisolibacter sp. (assembly GCA_031365785.1). Classification (GTDB taxonomy): domain Bacteria; phylum Bacteroidota; class Bacteroidia; order Chitinophagales; family Chitinophagaceae; genus Flavisolibacter. The sequence continues at coordinate 5,249 of JANLYU010000215.1, forward strand.
AGGATGCTATTTCGGCAGTGGCTATTTTGTGTGAAATGGCGGCGTATGAAAAGAATAAGGGGAGGAGCCTTTTTCAAAAACTGTTAGACCTTTATATGGAATATGGGTATTACCAGGAAGACCTTATTTCTATTACCAAAAAGGGAATGAATGGGCAACAGGAAATTGCCGATATGATGGAGCAATTCAGAAAAAACCCGCCCAGGGAATTGGGCGGAAACCAGGTAATTGAATTGTTAGATTACCAAATGCAGGTAAAAAAAGACCTCCTCACCGGCAGTCAGCAACCAATTTTGTTGCCGAAATCAAATGTGCTGCAGTTCATCCTGGCCGACGGAAGCAAAATCAGTGCAAGGCCTTCAGGTACAGAACCAAAGATTAAATTTTATTTCAGTGTGAACACCAGGCTGGAATCAGTTGACGCATTCGATACCGCGCAAACAAAAGCGCGCGACAAGATTAAATCGATCATTGCTGATATGAAATTGTGAGTGATACTTGGCATTTTTATAAACACCCTGATCAACTTGAATCAAAAATGGGTATTGTTTATTAGTGAAGACCTGGTGCGTGAAACTCAATGGCTTCCTAACATACTATCATCTATGAAGGTTCAATAAAAAAAGTGCCCTGGTTCGGAGCACTTCCTTTTTTAGGCGGATGGAATTAATGATTTATATCTGGTTTTGTTGATCGATTTTGTGCCACAAAGAAAATGATATTTATAATCGAGTCAAAGGATAATCGGTGAAATCAGGCAATTAAGCGACGGAAGCAGGAATCAACTTCCCGTTTTAAAAAAAGGTAAAATCTTGGGCACTTCCTTCTTGTATTTCAGGTAAGACTCACCGAATTCCTGGATTAATTTATTTTCCTCCCAACGGATACCGGCTATTGTATAAACGGTAATGATCACGTTTGAAATCAAAAGGCTGCAATAGGGTAAAAGGAGAAGCAGGCCCCAAATAAAAAGGAAGGTTCCCAGGTATAAAGGATGGCGCACATGCCTGTGAATTCCGGTGATTAATAAAGTGGATGTGGGTTGTTGTATAAAAATGCTTTTCAGGCCACTGAGGCTGAAAAAATATTTTTGGATGCATAGGATCATCAGGACCAGGCCAGTCAAACAAATGAGGATACCTGAAATTAAAATTGGCCGCGAAGGATGAACTAACAGGATCTGCCTCATGGTCGACTGAAAAAGAATAATCACAGTCATGAGAACAAAGAAAAAAAGGACATAGGCAGGACGGTAAAATTTGAATTTTTCGGAAGTTTTTTCCCGGACCTTATCTTTTACTGATCCACTGGCTAAAACACTGTGTAATACGCCGAACACGATCCATAAAACAGCTACCAGGATATGATTGGAAACCATGCTTAAAAGTAGTTGTTTGTCTTTTGATGGATGGTGGCCTCGCTGAAATTATATTTGCCGCATGAGACAAACCGAAGATACCTACCGGCATAAGGGTTTACGAAGAAAACTGGTAGATACGGTGCGCGGTAAAGGTATTACGGATGAAAAGGTGCTGGCCGCCATTGAAAAGATTCCAAGGCATTTTTTTTTGGATTCTGCATTTGACGAAGTGGCTTATGAAGACAAAGCTTTTCCGATTGCAGAAAAACAAACCATATCCCAGCCTTATACGGTAGCTTATCAAACCCAGTTACTGGAACTCAAGCCATTTGATAAAGTTTTGGAAATAGGAACCGGGAGCGCTTACCAGGCCGCTGTGCTGGCCGAAATGGGTGTGCTGGTGTTTACTATTGAACGGCAAAAAAAATTATTTGAATCGAATAAAAATTTCCCTTACCTGAAAAAATTTTCCAACATCAAATATTTTTATGGCGATGGATATGAAGGCCTTCCTACTTATGCGCCTTTTGATAAAGTATTAATTACCGCTGCAGCTCCTGAAATCCCAATCAAGTTATTGGGACAGATGAAAATTAATGGAATGATGGTCATTCCAGTGGGAACGGGTGAGGTGCAAACGATGAAAAGGTTGATCAAGCAAAAAGAAGGCACATGGAGGGAAGAAATATATGACCGGTTCAGTTTTGTTCCCATGCTTGGCGGAAAGATGGAGTAAGTTGGTTGGTGAATGGAGATGAAATATGGGCGTCAGAAACTAATTATTTACCTTTTAGAACCCAGCATCAACGAACAACGCCAACAAACATAATGGTCCATGAATCATAGGATTTCATTGTAATTCTAAAAACCTGCTTTCTTTCATTATCTTTTCACTTATTATTTATGCGCGTTCTTCCTTTTACCATCAGCACGATACTGACCCTGGTTCTAGTAATAGCACTGAACAATAAATGGGGCCCCTTGCCACCACTGGGAAAATTTTTGAGTCCTCAACAGGGCTTTTGGCAAAATGCTGAAGCAACCGATGAAAACCGCAATGAAAGTTGGTCTTTCAATGGACTGAAGGGGAAGGCTGAGGTGTATCTTGATAACCGCCTTGTGCCCCATGTCTTTGCGGATCATGCCGAAGATGCCTATTTTATTCAGGGATTCCTGCATGCAAAATACAGGTTGTGGCAAATGGAATTGCAAACATACGCAGCGGCCGGAAGGATTAGTGAAAAACTGGGTAATGACCTAAAATTCATCAATTTTGACCGTGAACAGCGAAGGTCGGGCATGGTATTCAGTGCCCAGAATGCGCTGAAAGAAATAGAAACTGATTCTGTATCAAAATCAGTTTGTGATGCTTATACCTCGGGCGTCAATGCCTATATTAAATCCCTGAATAAAAGTTCACTTCCACTTGAATATAAATTATTGGATTACGAGCCCGAGGCCTGGAGCAATTTTAAAATTGCACTTTTTTTGAAACAAATGAGTAAAACATTATCCGGCTGGGATACGGACCTTCAAAACACGGCTTCAAAGAATGCTTTCAGTTTTGAACAGTTGATGGAATTGGATCCTCAGGTGCCGGATTCACTCGTGCCCATTATTCCAAAAGGGACGGTATTTGACGCACCTGGCATCGTGCCGGTACCACCCGCAACTGCAGATTCATTGTACTTTGGAAAAAAAGATACCGTCTCAGTTAATGAATTTTCCAAGCCCAACCCTGATAATGGAAGTAATAATTGGGCAGTGAGTGGAAGTAAAACAAAAAGTGGGGCACCCATCCTGTGCAATGATCCACACCTTGAATTGTCGTTTCCATCTGTTTGGTTTGAAATGCAGTTAACAACACCAGATATGAATGTTTACGGGGTATCTTTCCCTGGTTCACCCAATATCGTAATAGGTTTTAATGACAGTATCAGCTGGGGTGTTACCAATGCCCAAAGAGACGTGAGGGATTATTATGAGGTTCAGTTCCGCGATGATCGGAAAAAGGAATATTGGTATAATGGGCAATGGAAAAATACACGGTTGGAAATCGAGGATATTAAAGTGCGGGGTGCTGAACACGTTTTGGACACCGTGGCTTATACAGTTTTCGGACCTGTTCTTTATGACCAAAGTTTTTCTAACCGGCTTTCCCGTCATAAAGCGATTGCGCTTCGGTGGACTGCCCACGATCCTTCTAATGAAGGGATGACATTTTATAAATTGAATCGGGCGAAAAATTATATTGACTACCTCGATGCGATCAAAACGTTTACCTGCCCTGGCCAAAATTTTATTTTTGCCAGTAAAAGTGGTGATATCGCTATCTGGCAACAGGCTAAATTCCCAGCCCGGTGGAATGGCCAGGGTGTTTATATAATGCCAGGCCTCGACAGCAGTTATCTATGGCAGGGATTTATACCCCAGGCAGAAAATCCACATGCTTTTTTTCATGACTCTGGATTTTTACAAAGTGCCAATCAACGTCCTGTTGATTCCAGTTATCCGTATTTTATTCCAGGAAATTATATCAACGCTAGGGGGGTGGCTATTTCCAGGAAGCTCTTTACCATGCAACAAATTACTGCAACCGACATGATGTCATTGCAAAATGACTATTTCAGTGTTTTCGGAAAAGATGCTTCAGCCATGCTGATGAAATTTGTACAGGAAGGCCAGTTGAATGAAGATGCCAAAAGATATTTAGAAATGGTACGCGACTGGGATGATAAGGCAAGTGCAGGTTCAATGGGCGTGACGGTATACCAGGAGTGGTTCGACCAGCTGGAAAAGCTGGTGTGGCAGGATGAATGGGAAAAGGATTCCATACAACTTGCTTATCCTGATGAACAAACCTTATTGGAATGGATCAACAGGGATTCAAGCTTTCGATATATTGATAATATTTCAACACCAGAAAAGGAAAATATTTATCAACTGGTTACGCTGGCTCTTTTGAATGCAACAAAAATATTGAAGGTGTCTGAACAGCAGGGCACACTGGCATGGACCAAACATAAATCACCCATGATTTATCACCTGCTGAAAGACGCAGTAATGCCTTTTTCCAAAAAGATAGAAGTGGGAGGATGGAGCAATACTATTAATGCTACTACAAAAAGCCATGGTCCCAGCTGGCGGATGATTGTTGAGTTAAGCGAACCAACGCAAGCTTATGGAGTTTATCCTGGTGGCCAGAGCGGAAATCCAGGCAGCCCTTATTATGATAATTTTGTTGACACCTGGGCAGCTGGTAAGTATTACTCTCTTTGGCCTATGAAGAAAAATGAAGTCAACGATAAACGCATCATTGCGAAACTTTTATTTACCAACTCTTAGCCTATATGAGGTTTGTTTTGTCTACCATGTTGATCGCTTCCCTTAGTTTTCTCGCAGGATTATACTTGCCGTGGTGGAGTATTGCCATCATTGCTTTTGGAGTGGCTGCGTTATTAAGACAATCGGTTTTTTATGGGTTTTTATCAGGTTTCCTGGGTATTTTTTTGCTTTGGGGGTTACTTTCCACATGGATCAATTTAAAAAATGAAAGTCTTCTTTCCCACAAAATTGCCGAACTGTTTAAATTAGGAGGTTCCTCCTTGCTACTGATCTTCATTACGGCTTTCATTGGTGGACTTGTAGGTGGATTCGCTGCTATGTCGGGCAGTACACTCCGTCCCGCAGTCACTTCAAAATAGCTGTTTTCATGAGTAAATTATCATCATAGAAATTTTAATCCGCTTCTGT